>CAZOBX010000144.1:1606-10016 GCA_964578045.1 uncultured Kangiella sp.
GAGCTTCTCCTGAGTCCTGTTACGGGGCTTTAAAGCAAAACAATTCGCGTGGAGAAAATCAACTAATTCGAGAAAGACACTTTGAGGAACGACAATGGAAGAGCCGATTTGGAACAGGGAAGATTCAGGGGTTATCATCCATTGTGGGACTGTTAAGGTTTTATTGTCGGAAATGGCGAGGGTGACTTGATTGGGTTTCCCCGAGCCTCGTTGTAATACCGTAAATGTTCGATTAACATAAGGATGAAAGCGGTAGTATATTCTTGCCTCTGGCGGCAAGGTATTTAAGGTGGTTTGTGATGTCGAATCATTACCATTTATTGATTGAAACTCCGAAAGCTAATTTAAGTCGAATTATGCAGCATATCAATGGACTGTATACTCAAAGACATAATAGAAAACGAAAGAAAGATGGTGTTCTGTTTAGAGGGCGCTATAAATCAGTGCTAGTTGATGAAGATGGCTACCTCCTTCAGTTGTCACGATATATTCATCGAAACCCGTTGGAAGTCAAAGGACGAATGGTAGTACAACTAGAAGATTATCCTTGGTCTAGCTATCCGGCCTATATTAACAAGGTTTCTGCGCCAGATTGGTTGGAACGAGATAAAACCTATCAAATGCTTGGGCAAAAATATCGATATAAAGGCTATCGAAATCATGTTGAAAAGGGAGTTGATGAAGATATAAAGCGTTTTTATAGTAAAGGGAATATCTTATCAGTATTGGGAGATAAAGAGTTCAAGGAAGAGAAGCGACAGGAGTCGAGGGACATCGATCTTAAACAACTACAACACGCATTAGATGATCGCCCATCAGTTCAAGAAGTGATAAAAATAGTTAGTCAGCTCATGAAGGTGAGTGAGAAAGCCCTTCATCAACGAGGGGTTGGTCAAAGAAAAAATAGTCCAGAAAGGGCCTTTGCAATTTATGCCTGTCAGCATTACAGCGACGCTAACTATCGAGAAATCGCTGATAATTTTGGATTGACGCACGTGGGTAGTCTGTCTCATTCATTGAATCGAATTAGAACAGAGATAAGTTCAGGTGAATGGCAGAGCGTCATTAAAAGTGTCGAGAAAAAGATATATGTTGTAAAATATACATGACCCCTTTTTTCTCTTTTTTCTCTTTTTTCTTCTTTTTTTCTTTTCTTTTTATACAAACAACGAATGTTAGTTTTTGATAGTAAACATTATAGATAGAAGGTAATTAAATGAATAGATATAGTAAATTAATAGTAGCGTTATTCTCAATGTCGTTTTCCATAGTGGCCTCTTCTGAAACAATAGACGCAGAGTTTACAGTTAGTCAAATTGGAGCGAGCTTGGATTCTCAAACAGTTTTCGTAAATGTCAATGAAAGTGCGTCATCGACTCAAGGTTGTAATACTAAAGTTTTTAAGATGAGTATTGATAATCCGTTTGCGGACAAATTCTACTCGACAATTTTGGTAGCGCATACTTCTGGTAAAAAGCTTAAATTTAGATGGGATCCTGACGCCGCTTGCTATTCACTTGCTATAGCCCCGAAGGTTTTCTGGTTGTTAGATTAGCCCGGTAGATACTCTGTTAAATAGCAAGAATTAAAATACGTATTTTTGCTATTTAACTTCTTTTATTTGATAAAAAAGCTCACCATTAAATGACTTGCCCGTTTTAAACATTCCATGGATCGCATGTAATAATTTTCTCATAACGGCACAAACAGCCTGGATTTTTTTCTTACCCAGGTCATTCACTAAATGTTCAAAAAAGGCTTTTATGTGAGGTTCGTGTTGTTTGGCACTCAGGGCTGGCATGAATAGCGCCTGTCTTAAAAGTCTGTTACCGGCTTTGGAAATACGTGTTTTTTTGTTGATGCTCGTTCCTGACTCATAGGCTCTTGGATCAAGCCCAGCAAATGCAACCCATTGCTTTTTTGTTAGGTTACTTGGCAACATAACAAGTTCACCAAGGATCTGAATTGCGCTGGCATTTGCAATGCCCTTAATGCTTGTCATTAACTCGAATTTGCTCTTAAGCCCATCCGTAGAATCGATGACTTTTAGCGCCGAAGCCGTTAATTTTTCAATGCTTTGTTCATAAAATTCTATTTGCATCTGGCAGTCTTCTATAATTTCTAGCGGAGTTCCTTCTGCAAAAGACAGCGCGTGTAATTGGCTTTTAAGTTGGACTTTCATTTTAGTTAATTGAATGATCCGCCTGGAAAACGCTCTTAATTTCAGCGAGTTAGCCTCTGGAGCCTCCCACTGGATGAATTCCATACGGCAGGCATATTCCGCTAATACACCGGCATCCACTTTATCCGTCTTGTTGCGGGTTGATAAAGCTTCTGAGAACTTGCGACTCGCATTGGGATTGACAAGCATGACTTCGATATTTGGGGTGTTATGTAGTGCAATCGTTAAGTCTTGATGATAAATGCCTGTTGCTTCAAGACAAAGCCTAACTTTCTTCTTACTTGAAATATACTGAATCAGTTCTGCATGTCCAATGGCGGTATTGGGAAATGATTTCTCTTTTCCCAGTTTATCACCACGCTTGATTCTAACGATAAGCTCCTTACTGCCAACATCGATGCCACAATAATTCATATTATTCTTCCCAAATTAAATGTATTTTTATAAACTGTTTGCTGGCTCCTGACCTTGACGATAATCACCTATCGACCTTGTACATGCAAGCTAGAACATTTATGTTATGCTTTCGATACTCTTCGAAATATGTGAATAAGGCGGGGGCCTCTCTACCGGTCAAGCTCGAAGCTTAAAGTTGGGACGGCCACCCAGCAAACTATCTTAATAATAAATCAACTTAATGATGATTATTAATTATTTACTTAAGTTGTTAACATACAAAGTTGGGTTGGCAAACCCAACATCACTGGTTGAGTAATTCGGTTAATGAAATATTTAAAGAATACTCAATGTTTGGATCTAATAATGCAGAGTTGGTTATTGAAAAAAATTTGTTGCTCCACTATCCATTTCCTATCTACTTTTTTGTCAGCAAACAAAATAAACTTTTGGCGAAGATAATTGAATCTGGACCAAAAATCATGAAGGCCAATGGATGTTTCGAGCAGTTATTCCAGAAGTACCACCATGAATTTCTCACTAAAGCACAGCTAGAGACAAGAAAACTTATTTTCATGGATAATACGTTATTACCAAAAAATGTTACCGCTTCCAAAGGCGATTTTTTAGTCAATGATCTCTCTTTGTTTCGGCAGGGCTCAAAACTGTAACTATTGAAAGAAAAGACTCCATTTTGTATATAGGATGCCAGATATTGCCAAGACAGGCTAAAAATTGACCAGTCGAGACCAAATTTCTACATTTCGTCTTAGAAATCGAGATAAATTTTTTTAGAAAAGGTATACATTGATTGTAATTGAGAACAAGAGGTTTATATGAGCTACCCTACAATAGAAGACATGATAATTGACGATGGCCGAATTAGTGATTGGCTGGCTGAGCAGATGATAGTTACAAGAGAGCGAGACCTCAATGAAGCGATTGAAGATGTTCGCAGGCTAGAGAACATACTAAACAAACGGGTGGATCGTGTCATAAAAGAAAGGAAAACATTTAAGACTTCTACCGATCTAAATGCGATTGACTTCTGATGGAGTGGAAATCCATCTCCTCAATATCACATCGATACCCATAGTAAATACTTGTCTGCCATCTTGGGATTTGATGAATTCTAAATTAGAGGCTTCTGATCTTTGTTTTTCTTCTTATAATAATCTTTAGGCAATTCAACCACGCGCGTATCAAACGCAAAATCATGCCAACCTCGTTTTTCACTATCGATTAAGCACCAAAAATTCCCAAGTCCACCTAGCGACAAGAATGACCGGATATAAGCTTCCTTCCAACTCAGCAAACTGCCATCAGATTTATACAACTGAAGCCGCCAGGTTTTCATGCCAACGGTTTGTCCGCCTTTAACCCAGCACCAGACATAATAATATTGAACGGCCAAAAAGAGATAAATAAACCAAAAGGGGCTGTTGCTCGCAGCTGCCGAGACTTGATTGAAATCATCAGCCCACGGCAGCGTGACCAGAAATAGTGCAAATAATCCAATTGCCAGGGCCAATATAAAGATCCCAAGAGCTCCTAATAAATCATAAACCCAGGCAAATAATCGCTTCCAGAAGGAGGCTAATGTGACTTGTACAGGTTTGTCTGATTGAGACTGGAGTGTCGATTTATTGGCGGGCACAAAAGCCTCAGATAGGGGGGATGCAAAGATTGGGCGCAGTCTATCAAATAAATGTGATAATTAGTATTAACTATTCGAATCTGGCTTTATAATACGCGGTTCGAAATATCAAAAAGCACTTAAGGAATTCAATTTGAGCGGTTTAAACCTACAAAATCAGCGAGTTTTGTCAGGAATGCGTCCATCTGGGCGTTTGCACTTGGGGCACTATCACGGTGTATTGAAAAACTGGGTAAAATTACAGCATGAGCACGAATGCTTCTTTTTTGTGGCTGACTGGCATGTATTAACGACTCACTACGATGATCCCGCAATCATTGAACTGAGCGTGTGGGATATGGTCATCGATTGGCTAGCCGCAGGCGTTAATCCTGGTTCAGCGACCATGTTTTTTCAGTCAAAAGTTCCAGAACATGCGGAGCTTCACCTGTTATTATCGATGTTAACGCCACTGAGCTGGTTAGAAAGAGCGCCTAGCTATAAAGAACAACAGGAAAAATTGAAAGATAAAGATTTAAGTACTTACGGGTTTCTTGGTTATCCATTATTACAAACTGCCGATATCTTAATGTATAAAGCCGGTGCAGTGCCAGTTGGTCAGGATCAAGTTCCCCATGTGGAAATGTCGCGCGAGATCGCTCGTCGATTTAATCACTTTTATGGGCGAGAGCCAGGATTTGAGCAAAAAGCCGAAGCGGCGATCAAAAAATTAGGTAAAAAGAATGCCAAACTGTACAACAACCTGCGACGAGATTATGTTCAGGAAGGCAATGACGAATCACTTGCCAAAGCGCAAGCATTGGTGGAAGGGCATGCGAGTATTTCTATAGGGGACAAAGAAAGATTGGTTGGCTATCTTGACGGTGGGGGTAAAATCATATTGCCGGAACCGCAAGCATTGCTTACACCTGTGGCCAAAATGCCTGGACTGGACGGTCAAAAAATGTCCAAATCCTATAATAACGTGATTGAAATGCGGGAAAGTGCAGAAAATGTTGAGACTAAAATCAAACGTATGCAGACTGATCCGGCACGTGTTCGCCTGACGGATCCCGGAAATCCTGAAAATTGCCCGGTATGGCAATTGCACAAAGTTTATTCGGCCGACGATGTAAAGTCCTGGGTCAAAGAGGGATGCACAACAGCAGGCATCGGTTGTTTAGAGTGTAAACAGCCACTAGTCGATTGTATCAAACAAGAGACCGGTGAATTTAAAGAGCGAGCCAAAGAGTTTGAGGAAGATCCTGACCTGGTACGCAATATCATTGCAGAAGGTTCTGATAAAGCACGGGATATTGCCAAAGAAACCATGCAAGATGTTCGAGACGTTATGGGCTTATCCTACCGTTAAGCGTGGATGAGATAAAATCACTATGAATCAAAACGATGAACAAAACGGCGAAACAAATGTTGATGCAAGCATTGAAGACCAGCAAAATGATTCGAGCGAAGATCAATCGGTAGAGCATCAATCGGAGTCAGTCAACACTGGGTCTGAAGAGATTCCGCCTGAGTTGAGCAAGCAACAAGAACCACAGTCCGAGCAAGCAGAAAAGGACCATGAATCTTCGCCAGATAGTGAAGAAGTCCCAGAATTTGTATTGCCTGAAGTTCAACCACAAGCCCAGGAAGAAATGCATTTTGCCATGGTTGACGGTGAGCCGATTAGTGATGTGCCTAAGGATTTGTACATTCCACCGGACGCGTTAGAAGTATTTTTGGAAGCCTTCGAAGGACCGCTGGATCTGTTGCTTTACTTAATCAAACGACAAAATATCGACATCCTCAATATTCCGATCGCTCACATTACCGAGCAATATATGGAATATGTTGAGTTAATGAAGGGCATTAATCTGGAACTAGCGGCGGAATATCTGGTAATGGCGGCCATGCTCGCTGAAATAAAAAGTAGAGTATTATTACCTCGGCCAAAATTGGATGAGGACGAAGAGGATCCGCGTGCTGATCTGATCCGTCGGTTACAAGAATACGAACGATTTAAAAAAGCCGCGATGGACGTTGATGAATTGCCACGTATGGGGCGCGATACCTATCAGGTAGAAGCGCAAACTCCCGAATTACATATTAGTAAGGCGCCGCCTAGTGTGGAGATGCGGGATTTATTGATGGCACTCAAAGATGTGTTAGTGCGTGCAGAAATGTTTACCTCGCATCAAATCCAGAGAGAGGCACTCTCCACCCGAGAAAAAATGGCTCATGTTTTAGCGATTTTATCGGCAGACAATTTCACTAACTTTATCTCTTTGTTTAAAGTGGAAGAAGGCCGGGCTGGAGTGGTTGTAACCTTTCTGGCGATTATGGAGCTCATCAAAGAATCGTTAGTTGAGTTAGTGCAAGGCGACCCTTTTTCACCTATCCATATTAGGGCTAAAATTAATTAAGTAGAGTTATTTAGGAGCTAGGTTCTAAGTTCTAAGTTCTAAGTTCTAAGTTCTAAGAATATTTTGCCGGCATTGTATTTGCCAGGAATTAAGTAAAGAAATGAGTATTGAACAAACCAAATTAAAAAATATCATTGAAGCCGCGATGTTTGCCGTGGCGCACCCGATGTCAGTTGATCAACTACTAAAGTTATTTGATGATGAGGATCGGCCGTCAGCTAATGTGGTTAAAGAAATTATTACAGCATTGCAAGTTGAGTGTGAAGGTCGTGGCATCGAATTAAAGGAAATTGCCAGTGGTTTTCGTTACCAGGCCAGACAGGACTATTCCGATTGGCTCAGCCGTTTGTGGGAAGAACGGCCCGCTAAATACTCGCGTGCCGCATTAGAAACCCTTGCATTAATTGCCTATCGTCAACCAGTCACTCGAGCTGAAATAGAAGATGTTCGCGGTGTTGGCGTCAGTAGCAGCATTATAAAAACCATGATTGAAAGAGAATGGATCCGGGTGGTTGGACATCGAGATGTGCCAGGTCGACCTGCTTTATATGCCACCACTAAACAATTTTTGGACTATTTTAATATGAAAAGTTTAGAAGAATTGCCTACATTAGCTGAAATAAAAGATCTGGAAGATATTAACCCGGAGTTGAATTTACCTAATCCTGATGATGAACGTGATGTTAAACCGGAAAGCGTAAGCGAAGGCCCAGAAGCGTTAGACAGCGATAGCTACAATCAGCAAAACCTGTTAGAGGGCGGTGAGAATGGCATCGCGGAAGTAAAGGATAGCTCGACAGACGCTGAAATGGATGCACAAGATACCAAGTTAGAATCGTCAACTTCAAGGCATGAAAATGATGCGGTCCCCGATGAAACTAGCGAACAATTTGTGGAAAATGACTCTTCAATTGAATCTGAAACCGATACTGAATTTGAGCAAGATTCGGATCAAGAATCGGATCAAGAACTCCTGGATGATACTCTCGATGATCATTCTGAATCCAATCACGATAGTTTTTACGCAGAAGCTGAAAATGATCCTGAACTCGACGAACAACAGTCTGAAAAATCGGACTAAATTAAGAGCCAGCAAAAATGCAAGACGAAAAACTTCAAAAAATCATGGCAAATGCCGGTGTAGCCTCCCGTCGTGAATCTGAAAAATGGATCCAGGCGGGGCGGGTGAGTGTGAATGGCAAAATTGCCCAAATTGGCGATCGAGCGACTATTAGGGATACCATTCGGGTGGATGGTAAACCGCTACGGGTGACTAAGCCGGAAGATTTTCAAAGAAAAATGATTGCCTATCACAAGCCGGAAGGTGAGATCTCCAGTAAAAAAGATCCCGAGGGAAGGCCAACCATCTTTGATACTTTACCGAAAGTGCGAAACTCCCGATGGCTTAGTGTTGGTCGGTTAGATTTTAATACCAGTGGTCTTATCTTTTTTACCAATGACGGTAACTTAGCCAACAAGCTAATGCATCCTTCACTGGAAATTGTAAGAAAATATGCAGTAAGAGTGCGCGGGCAGGTAAGTGATGATATACTGCGACAGTTGCAACAAGGTGTTACACTTGAAGATGGTGATGCCCACTTCGAAACTATCGAAGAAGCGGGCGGCGAACGCAGCAATCATTGGTATCATGTGACCTTAAAAGAAGGACGAAACCGTGAAGTCAGAAGACTGTGGGAAGCATTTGATATTCAAGTCTCCCGTTTGCACCGAATTCAATATGGTCCTTTTGAGTTGCCTAGAGCACTTAAAAGA
>CAZOBX010000144.1:10026-14676 GCA_964578045.1 uncultured Kangiella sp.
AAAATTAAAAAAATATCTGGTAGTACTGAGCAGTTTATTGCTGGCGAGTTGTGGTGATTTTCCCGATTACGATTACGATCAATCTAACGATTATTGTTCAATGAGATTTCCTTTTGCAGGCGGAATTATTGGCCGTCAATATATCGGTTATTTCAGGATTATTTCAAGTCTTCAGTATCTAGATGATGATCCGGTCATTAAAGTGATAGTGACTGGTCCTTCTCATATCGAGTTGGAACCTGGCAGTGTGCAAAAAATTATTATTGACGATAAAATTTTCAAACCTGAATATATTCCCAATCATCTTGAAGCAGAACTGCAGTTATGGGGGCCGTCTTTTCTTTTTTCCGAAGAACAATCAACCGAAATCTATCATTTGCTTCAAGCGGGAAACGATATAAAAATTTTGGGGCGCATTGAGGTCGGTCATCAGTACGAAACTAATATCCTTAACTTTTTCTTTGATTCAGCTGATGAGCCTTTTCGAGGGTGTATTAATCGTCTGTTAGACGAGGAAGATATTATCACGTTGGATAAAGCTAAAGCCGATTAAAAGGCTCATAGCCACATTAATTGCCAAATAATTGCTTTTTGCATCTGGTCAAAAACTAAATCTGGAAAATTTCCCCACTATAAATGCATACAAATATTTCTCTATTTTTAATCTTCAACGGAAAATATTTTGCGCTCCTTCAAACAAACCAATTCATTAATTCCAACAAAATTAATCACAAAAAAAGTTCTAGCGCAATAGCGGTTGGTTTGTTTTTAATCGAACGCGTTAAAATTCGAATTTCTATCACCTAATCAGCAGGTCGTACTAAAGTGCCATTGTACTTTAGTTGAATTCAATGGATGATAATTAACGAGTGCTAACCTGGCCGAATAGTTGAGGCGTAATTAGTCATGTAACGCTCCTGGAGTAACTGAATTTTCAAATTCTTCGGGATAAATAGGAGTTATAACAATGAAAAAAATATTTTTTCTATGCCAAACCAAGCTAGTAATACTTCTGGCATTTTTTTTAGTCAGCTCACAGGCTTTGTCCACCACTTGTCAATCCTCCCAAGGACAGGAGGTCAATGTTGGTATTACTTCCAATTTTCATGACTGGTTAAATAACAATGGTTTTGCTAGTTATGAGCTGGATCGCTTCGACCTTGACGGAGGCAGTTTTGGTGGAATGGCTTCGAGTAGCGACTGTACGATTAAACAACCGGTGATTTTTGTGCATGGTAATGCCGATCGTTGCCTCGGCGGCGCAATCGGTGGCTGGCAGAAATCAGTTGATTACTTTAAGTCACGAGGTTATCGATCGGCTGAACTCTATTGTACTAGCTACGGTCCGGGTGATGCCCTCTCGGCTTCAAGCTATTATCACTCAAAAGATTTTATCACCAGGATTCGTAAAATGGTGGAAGCGGTTAAAGCTTATACCGGTGCAGACAAAGTCGATATTATTGGCCATAGTATGGGAGTGACTTTGGCAAGAAAGGCGATCAAAGGTGGCTGGGCAAATGATCTATTAGCGGGGGGAAATTATTACATTGGTCCTAGTTTAACTTCAAGTGTGGATACTTTTGTGGGTATCGCCGGGGCTAATCAGGGACTGGTCAGTTGCTACTTAACCGGCCCTAGCACTCCAGGTTGCGGTGCGACCAATGGTTTCTATCCAGGCTTCATGTTTTGGGGAATATTGTTTGGACAGTCTGAATTTCTTGGAGAGTTGAATACCGGTTCAGCTTATGAAGGTAGTTATCGCTATTCATTATGGTCGACGGTTGACCAAGTGATTGGTTATGCATGTTTGGTTTGGGGGAGAAATACTTGTCATATCCCAGGCCAAACCGGAGATAAAAGTTTCACATCTTATCCCTATGGGCATATTGGATTGAGAGATGAAACTGGTTATTACCAATATCGCATGGTTCACGATCATCTGACTAATTGAGCTAAGGAGGGAACTTGTTTGCGAATATTGACGGTACTCTATTTTTTGTCTACATCAGGATTTTTAACGTTGATTTTCTCTGTGGACCTGGTTTGTTTAATATTTAGAATGTAAATGAGTATCTGTCGTACATTAAGGCGAATTGTGTTATTGGTATTTTTGTTGCTCAGCACGGAATTTGCACTATGTTCAGGAAAAATTGTATTGGGATATGTTGAACTGCCACCCTATACCTTTACTGCTGTCAATGGTCGAGCGAAAGGGCTTTTTATTGACATCGCCACTCAAACATTGGGGGAGAGCGGGATCGAGTTTGAAACGCGATCACTTCCAGCAAAAAGACTCTATTATGAGCTTGCTCAAGGTGAAATTGATCTGTTTCTTGGGATCACCAGTTCTCCGTTGATAAAAGATAAGTTTTTCTCTTCGCAAAGAAAAATTGGCAGAATCACTCTTAATATGTACTTTCGCTCCAGCGATAAACCAGTCACAGGAGAACAGGATTTGATTGGTAAACGGGTCGGTCTGATCAATGGATTTTCATATGCCAACCTCGGCGAATTCGTCACCGACAATGCGGCTACCACCACTTATTTAGCTATCCCTCAATCTGGCTTTACTATGCTTGAACGAGAGAGGCTGGATTTTTTCCTATACTATGAGGATCCTGTTAATGCTAGCTTCAATAGTTTTACACTCAAAGACATAAATAAGTACACACTATTTTCACTGGATTGTTTTTTTGTATTATCCAGGAAAACTCCAGATGCCGCGCAAATAATGGAAAAAATCAATTTGAGTTTTAATCGATTATTCCCATAAGTTTTACCATTGAGGTGAGTGGCGTCATTGTTCAAAATGGCATGTGAAAGTGGTCTGGTGATAGTTTACTACTAATGAGCTATTGCCAATACATGACAAACGGATTAAATTGGTCTTCGGTAGATGTAGGCTGAGCAGTTGCTCTAGCATTTGCTAACTTGTTGAATCATTATCGATTAATCTTAATAACCTTATAGGTGAAGCAATGAAAGCTAAAATAATCGTAGCGGACGATCATCCCTTATTTAGAGAAGCGATGAAGCAGGTATTGCCGCAGATCATTGATGATTGTGAGGTTATTGAGGCCGAGAGCTTCTACCAGCTGCAAGATCGCTTAATAGAGCATTGTGACGTAGATTTGGTGTTAATGGACCTGCATATGCCTGGTAATAAAGGTTTTGCCGGACTGACCGCGATTAAAGCTGAGTATCCTGCAGTGGCGGTTGTTATGGTATCCGCCAGCGATACAGCCAATATTATTCATCGTTCCTTTAGTTTTGGCGCCTCCGGTTATATCCCCAAATCTTCCTCATTCGATGTAATTAAACAAGCTATTTCCGCTGTGATGCTTGGCGAAATCTGGATGCCGGAAGAGCTAAAAAGCGAAGTGGAACTGGCTAATTCCCCCGATGATGATCTCGCAGAGCGGATTTCATCACTGACTCCCCAGCAATTTAAAGTGCTTTCAATGATTGCCGATGGCCAGCTTAATAAGCAAATTGCTTATGATCTAAATATTCAGGAAACCACAGTCAAACATCATGTTTCTTCTATCCTCAGAAAACTAAATGTGATCAATCGAACCGGCGCCGGAATTATGTACAATCAGTTGCGAGTGGATGATAAGGCCAAGCAAGTGGCGGAAGGGTAAATTGAAGCCGTGTTGGCTGGGTAAATTTTTCTGCCCTCGCTGCAAATATTGGACGATAAATTAAACCGCGTGGGCACAAAAAAGCCGTATCCACCTACGTCATTTGGTGTTTATGGTTTCATCAACCGATTAAGCAAAGTTCTTAATGACAACGGCTTAATTGGTTTATGTAAAAGAAAAATACTGTTTTCCTGAATTTCTTTTTTCACAAAATCCGACTGGTCTGCTGAGATTACCACACTGGGAACATCCCATTTGGCTTGTTGCCTGATTTGTTCAATCACTTCAACGCCGGTTCTATCATTTTCAAGATGATAATCTGCAAAAATTAGCGCAACATTTTCAGTTTTATAAGACTTATGCTTAGAAAAGTCGCCATCCAGCGACGTAATCAAATTTCGGTAACCCCAACTTTCTAACAACGCGCGCATACCGTCTAAGATTTCTTGCTCATTGTCAATGCAGATAATTAATCGATCGCTGTTGCTGCTTCCTTGGCGCTCGAAGGATACCGGTACCACATTCGGAATTTCAGAAACGTTCTCACTGTTCTTTACAATGGGAACTGTAATGGAAAAGTCACAACCTCTATTGGGGCGGGATTTTAACTGCAAAGGAAATTTCAAGATGTTTAAGATTCTTGATACGATTGCCAACCCTAAACCATGCCCCTCTACCGCAATTTTGTCAGAGTTTAGCTGTACGAACTCTTTAAATATTTGTTCTTGTTCGTGCTCCGCAATGCCTTGCCCCTGATCGATGACATGAATACTCAAGCTGTTTTGATGTCTTCTACATCCAAACAAAATCTTTTTGCTTTGCGAATGTTTTATTGCGTTAGCTAATAAATTTTGCAGAACTCTTCTTAGCATGGTTCGATCAGAATGAATGGTTTTATCGCAAAAAACTGTTCGCAATTCAATATCTTTTTCTTTCGCTAATATTTTGAATTCACGAGATAGCTGCAACATTAGATCTTTCGTAGAAAAATTAACAAAACTTGGCT
>CAZOBX010000145.1:0-1127 GCA_964578045.1 uncultured Kangiella sp.
CGATCGCATTCCAGCGCAATCTTCCAATCAGACTGTATGCCTTGTCATCACCGATTGAAATACCTCGACCTTCGACTTCAAGGGCCAATTCTTCGATCGGCTGAAATTGGATTGCCAAATAGATCATCGGGATCGGCGTCCCCTAAGTGCATAATCGTCACTTTATCGCCCAAAGTTAAACGAAAAACAATATTTTCTATTTCAGCTCGTCCCGGCCACCCCGCGTGGGGAATTCTTACGGCTTCAACTTTGATTGCACCGACTGAAAAACTAGTCGGCTGATCGCCGTAACCGAGTATTATTGGGTTTAATCGTTGCTTTACTTTTTCAGCCTGAGGTAAGACTAAAATCTGATTAATCGCCTGTTGCGGAGCAACTAGCCTGGTCTCCGTGTGCTTAATTAAAAATGCCAGCACATCATCAGCAGAAAAATGGTCTCCGTGTGCATGACTGATAAATAGTGCGTCAATGTTGTCGTAAGGAGGGCGGCCTGCAAAAATAGCCTCACGGATATTATCCGGCACTAAGGTATAAAGATTATAATTATTGTGAAAGAATGGATCGAATAAGACCTTGCTGTTGCCTTCAGTTACCATCACCGCCTCGTTACCCAGGTATCGCATTTCCGCATCAAACTCGTGAGCAGTCAATCGGCTAGCAAATATTATCAGTGTGATAAGAACGAGCAGTGATATTTTGTTGTTATTCATGATATTTTCGCCAGTTGCGATTGATAAAAACCAATCTACTCTAGAATTTAGCACTGACTTTTTGATTCAGTGAGGTGATTTTTTCTGCAAGGCTACTCAAAATATTCAAAAACAATTTAGGATGGGAATGAACCATTTTAGAAAATTCATCCTTATGGACCATCAAAACCGTACAATCAGTTTTGGCAACCACAGTCGCAGTACGTTTTTGATCAGTCAGTACTGCAATGGCTCCAAATATTTCATCTTGATGTATCTCCCCCACTTCCACACCATTATGGATAGCCACTGCCACCCCATCACTCACCGAATAGACATAGTCCGCGTCGTCGCCTTCCTTGATAATTTCCATTCCCGCTTTGTATCGCCCAAAGCCCGGGTTGGCTCTTTGTTCTTTTTGAGTTAATGGAATATAGT
>CAZOBX010000145.1:1137-14673 GCA_964578045.1 uncultured Kangiella sp.
GTTAATACACCAATCATCTGATTAAGTTGCAGCTGACAAAGACTGCATACGTCAATCCACAAAGCAATAAGCGAAGTATTTTTTGCCATTGCCGCATAAAGCGCCTCCAATGAGAGGGTATAGATCTGCAGGTCGGTAATCACAGAATAACAAATACTGGCCTCTTCATACTTTTCTGCAGTATAAGGAATAATGATATCGCCAGATTCATAAATGAATATTTCTTTACTATCGTATTCAACAGTGACGTTACCATCTTTTAGAAAATAAATGTTTTGCGGGTCAAACCCCTGGGTTTGGATGTCCAATAGGGACAGCTCGACTAACTGACTGTTGTGCTGCTTAAGTTTGTCAAACAAAGTTGATGACTTTGAGTAAAGCTCGTTATTGATTAAGGAAAATATTGTTTTTTGTTCATTGACGCTTATCATGGCGTTTTTTCCTGTTTTTCTGTTTCCAGTTGTTAGTACCCCAACACAGGGATTTTAGCCGCTATTTCACACTATACTCTAAATATTCATGGATCCTAAGTCACACTTCGAAAAAAGGCTTACCTTTTGCGTCAACCAGGCATTTAAAGAAAATCTCCTGGAAACGTTTTTTCTGCAGGCTCCTCAGGATCCTGTAAAAATCGACAGCAATCAGCTTTTCCGCACATTCATCGGTCTGCTGTTTCACCGCAGCTGTACATAATCGGTCTTTTACTCTACAACGTTCTACTAATATCGCTTCGAGTGACTTTTTGAAAATATAACCTTCCATTTCTTTCCCGTCACAACCGAATAGGACTAGTATTAACAAGGTTGTTAGCAAGGATTTCATTTTTTGACTATCTCCTTAGAGCGATAAGATATAACTCTCTACTTGCTCCGAGTCGCCAGTAAATTCGATTCTGTGTTGTTTTTTGGACATTTGATATGCATACATGGGGTCATAATATTTTTCGAGTAAATACACAATCCAGTCCCGATGTTTACTGCTGTCGCCATAGGTCTGTTGGCATTCGATCGCTTGATTGATCAGTACTAACATATCATTCAGGCCAACACCGCCTAATCGCTTTTTAATTTTTTCGGTCGAGCTGATTAAGAAGTCGCGGTATTTGTCTAATCCGTTTTCACTGAAGGCATGTTTAAATTCCACTACCATCTCGGTAACATAATCTTTGAATATTTGCTCCACCCTGAATTCAAAACTTTCTTCAATCATAATTAATGGCGATTGGTCCATTTTGTTTTTCAGGACCAAAGGAAGCGAACGTGCGCCAATCAAGCGGCCCTCATCTTCCAATAGCAAGAATGTTTTATTATTATTTTCATGTTTCATCAATTGGATGGCTAAATTGTTTTCGAAGTTTATCTGACTAGGCTGTGGGCTAATTCGTTTACCAAAACTTGAGCCCCGATGATTCGCCAATGCTTCTAAATCGATCGCGTTCAGTTGCTTCAAAATAAAATCTGTTTTACCCGTACCCGTAAGACCGGCAATTATATGAATATTGATGCACCCGGCCAATCTTTCGGTTTCGGCTATAAGAAAGCTCCTCATTGCTTTATACCCGCCTTCAATCAAAGGCAGTTCAAATCCTGCATCGGCAAGCCATTTTTGACTGGTCTTAGAACGAAGCCCACCTCTGAAGCAATACATAAACCCATCGCTCAAATGGGATTTTGCAAACGCTTTCCAACTACCGACACGATTGTGTTTAATCTCTTCATCAAGTAATTGATGACCAAGCGCTATCGCAGAGTCCTGGCCTTCTTGTTTATAGCAGATCCCAACTTGCTCTCTTTCATCATTATTCATTAAAGGCAAATTGACGGCTTGCGGAAATGCCCCTTGCTCAAATTCACAAGGTGCCCGCAAATCTATCATTGGCGCATCCGATAGAAGAATCTGGCGATAATCTTTGCTGTTGGGGCGACTCATTTGAAAGTATCTCTAGGGGCCTTAGTTTTTCTCATATTTGACCAGTCGCTATTTAACATATATCAGCTTATTACTTTGCTCAACCAACTCACCAAAAACCTGAAGTTCAAATCCTTGCTCGCGAGCTGCAATCAAAAAAGAATCGACCGCAAAAGGTTCTACCGCCACTAGTAATCCACCACTGGTTTGCGGGTCACAGCCATATTGTTTTTGCATATCGGTTAATTCCGACTTATCCAGCCGAGCGATAGTTGCCGCATAACTTTCATAATTTCGGTGGGTTCCACCAGGTATGGCACCCTGCCGACGATAATTTTCAGCTTGGGGAATACGCGGTACTTTATCCATATCAATAATGGCGGATAAGCCGCTGGCTTTGCACACCTCACCTAAATGCCCAAATAGTCCGAAACCTGTCACATCGGTCATCGCCCGCACGCCCTCCAGCTCAGCAAAGCACTGACCGATCTGATTAAGCTGACACATGGTATCTGCGGCAATATCCTGATCTTCTTCGAGTAGAATTTTCTTTTTTTGCGCGGTGGTCAGTATTCCGATGCCTAAAGGTTTGGTTAAAAATAGCTGGCATCCCAGGGTCGCAGTGGAATTTCTCAGAACTTTGTTAGTTTCAATGGACCCGGTCACTGCCAGACCAAAGATGGGTTCCGGCGAATCAATGCTATGGCCACCGGCCAATGATATTCCAGCTTCTTGACAAGCGGCTCTGCCACCTTCAACCACTTGTTGAGCAATCTTGGCAGGGATTTTATCAACCGGCCATCCTAATATTGCGATAGCCATGATAGGTTGTCCCCCCATCGCATAAATGTCACTAATCGCATTAGTAGCCGCTATTTTGCCAAAAGTATAAGGGTCGTCAACGATGGGCATAAAAAAATCGGTTGTGCTGATAATCGAGGTGCCATTGCCCAGATCAAAAACCGCCGCATCATCACTGGTTTCATTGCCGACTAACAACGAGGGATCGGAGAATTTTGGCAGCTTGGAAGAAACAATTTCTGCCAGTACCGCAGGGGAAATCTTACAGCCGCAGCCTGCACCATGGCTATATTCAGTGAGTTTAATTGTCATAGGAGTAAGTCGTTTGCTTTTGCCTGAAATTATTTGTTGATTTGATCTTTTCGATATTTCAGCAATGATATACCAGCAAAGATAATTACAAAAGCGACTACCCCGCTTCGCGAGCCAATTTCATCAAGAAAAACAGGGTAAATATACAGTCCGACGCCGGTTAGTAACAACACCCAACCCTGCATAGTGATTAATTTATGTTTCATTTCAGTATTATTACACATTTGATCCTGGAAAAATCATGATAACTAGGGCCTGTTGATCTTTCATAGTTCAACAGGCGCTAGGATTTGCCGGGAACAATATCCTGACCGTCCATCCCTGGACACATAAAAGGCCGAAAAATCGGCCTTTGGTTTATGAGGATTTATATCATTTAGAAAACTAAAGAACTCCACGTGCTTCCTGGTCTCTTTCGATGGACTCAAATAATGCCTGAAAATTTCCCTCACCAAATCCCTTATCCCCTTCTCTTTGGATCATTTCGATAAAGATCGGGCCAAACAGGTTTTTAGTAAAAATCTGCAGTAGATAAGTATTTTCTTCCTGACTATCCACCAAAATCTGGTGGTGCTTGATTCTTTCTTTGCTTTCTTTTACCCAAGGAACTCTATCCCAAATGGTATCGTAATATTCCGGAATAATATCCAAAGTTTCAATATATGAACCATTTAAGGCATCACAGGAAGCCACTAAGTCTTCGCTTCTAAATGCAAGATGTTGCACGCCAGGCCCATCATATAGGTCTAAATACTCGTCGATCTGGTTATTGTTGTCATCTTTGCCCTCATTAATCGGGATACAGAAGGTGCCACAAGGACTCGCCAGAGCATAAGAAACCAATGCGGTTTTCACGCCTTTAATATCAAAATAACGTATTTCGGTGAAACCAAAAACATTTTTATAAAAATTAGCCCATTTCTCCATCGTTCCTTTGTACACATTGTTTGTCAGATGATCGATTTCAATGAAACCTTTGTCTTTTTGAATAATGGGTGCCTCCAGATCTTCAAAATCCGTATCCCATAGGGTCTCGCTCCCTTCATATCGCTCTATAAAATAAATTAAACTATCGCCAATACCATAAATCGCAGGATAGGGCAGGTCAGTATTTTCTGCCGGCTTGGCACCACGATTGACCGCTTCAGCTTTTGCGAAATCTGCATCTTTTACTTTCCAGCCCATCGAAGAGATTGCCGGACCGTGCGCTTTAGTAAACTCGGCAGAAAAACCAGTTTTTTCGGTATTTAACAAAAAATGGATTTTATTTTGACCATAATGAATGATGTCTTTACCTTTGTATTTTTTGGTTTTTGAAAATCCAAAATCCATAAAAACATCGTGCATAAATTGAGTATCCGCTGACGCAAATTCAGTAAACTCAATACCAGTTAAACCCAATGGGTTGCTATTGTTTGTCATGCTCGTTTCTCCAATCACAAATACTTAAAACTCAAATTCTTAAAATAAATCAATGCAATTTATTACTTTTCTAACCAACTTTGGTTATAGCCTTCTTCTAAACATTTATGGAAATGTTCGGTAACTTTTAAAGGTGCAAAAGTATCCACCATTACCGCATATTCGTATGTCTCTTTTTTACCAACCGAATCTTCACTTTTACCAGGCTGAGGACCGTGCGGAATGCCTTTACGATGAAATGTCATCGAGCCTTCTTCAATTCCGGTTCGGCTCATAAAATCGCCATGAACGTAATACAAAACCTCATCACTATCGATATTAGAATGATAATAAGGAGCTGGTATCGATTGAGGATGGAAGTCATACAAACGGGGTACAAAATTGCACAAAACAAAATTATTGGCGCTAAATACCTGGTGAACTGATGGTGGTAAGTGGATTTTTCCCACCTGCGGCGCATAATCGTCAATATTAAACGCCCAGGGATACACGGCACCATCCCATCCGACTAAATCATAAGGATGCCACTCCAATATCGTTTTTTGATAAGTATCACCGTATTTAATAATTAAAGAGAACTCGCCTTTTTTCACTACCGCCTTTTGTAACTCTGGTTGCCTGATATCTCTTTCACTATAAGGAGCGGTTTCCAACATTTGACCGGTTTCTGTTCGAAAGTGTTTGGGTATGCTGACCATAGAAAATGCTTCAGTCACAAATAGACGAACATTTTCATAATCATCAAATTTTAATTGATAAGTTGTGCCACGCGGAATAACCAGGTAGTCCCATTTTTTAATCTTTAGGGTACCGTATTCAGAGTACAGAGTTCCTGTGCCTTGATGCACAAAAATAATTTCATCAGCGTAAGAATTACGATAAAAATCATCTGTGTCTTCAGTCACTTTAGCCGTATACATCGCACAATCGGCGTTAAATAGCATTTTCTTACGACTGGTAAAAAAGTTACCGGTGCCATCTGCGCCTTTTGAATGTATTTTGTAGTTCTGTAAAATCGTGTCTTGCCACTCTTTGCCATGATTTAGCTGATAGGGCTCAACACCTACCACTTTGCTTGGCATATTGTGATGATACTTAAGAGAGTAAATATTGGAAAAACCATGAGTTGAAAAAAGTTCTTCACGGTATAACTCACCATTGTCTTTCTTAAACGTAATATGTCTTTTGTTTGGGATGTCTCCCCGCTGGATATAAAATGGCATGCGAATATCCCTGAATTAGTTAAGCTTATTTAAGAAAAATGTAGAATACTCACTATCTTAAACTAATAAAAGGATAATCTTTGATTGGTTTTAATCTATTTATTAGATTGAAATAGGGATAATTGTGAAGTTTGGTAGTTTAACGGGTATGCTGTGCTACAACTGACATGGAGCAAATAGATTATGGCAAACATCCTAGGACTCGGCGGTGTCTTTTTTAAGTCAAACGATCCACTAGCCTTGGCTGAGTGGTATCAAAAGTGGCTTGGCATGGAGTTAGCCCATCCTTACGGGATCAGTTTTAAACCCGACAAAGTGCCTGAACACGGGTACCAGGTGTGGAGTCCTTTCAAGCAGGACAGCGATTATTTTTCCCCCAGTAATAATAATTACATGTTTAACCTTATTGTCGATGATCTCGATGACATGCTAAAGCAAATAAAACCCAGTGGCTGCCAAATTATGGATCAAACCGAACGAGGTGACTATGGTGATTTTGGTTGGTTTATCGATCCAGATGGCAATAAAGTGGAGCTATGGCAGCCTCCTGAAAAAGCGCCACCGGAATAACCACCAATACCTAGCGTAGTTAATGAGGTTGCTCGGTATTGGCTTTGAGGCCGTCCAAATCAAGCCAATAGTTTTTATTACTAGTCGAGGCATCCGATGACATATTCGGGTTTTCCAGGTAAAAGACCCTTCGACCACTCAGTTCAGCTTTTCCCAACGCTCCTTTTATCATCGGATTACTAAAAAACAATTGATCAAAACTTCCATCTTCTATGGCTCGGTTAAAACCAATTTCAATTTGTTGGGCTAATTTTTCACTATCGGGTGCAACAAAAAAATACATCGCAAAGGGATACACCAGTAAAATACTGTCTTCCACAATCAGATCAAACTGCGGGTAGTTTTTAAGTTCGACCCAGGGTTCATGCAATGCACGGGGGAAAAAATCGAATCGTCCACCGGCTAACATAGCAAAAAGGTTCTGGTATTTGGTGGTAGTAACTATTGGAATGCCATTTATCCTGAGAATTTGAGCATCTTCCCAAAAAGTTCCTTGACCGGCTGTTAGTTGAGTAAGATTACTTATTTGTTTAATTTTCAAAAATTTTTCTTGGTCATTCTTGCGAATAATCATTAATCGATGGCCAAGCATTCCTTTTAACACCGGGATTTTAATTGCTCGCAAATCGTTTTCCAGAGTATAGGATGTTCCCGCCCACAACACACTGAGAGTACCTTTTTTAAGCTTACTTTTGTTTCTTACCAGATTAGCATTCAGATTACTGCTTTCAATATATTGGTATTTTTCCTGAGACTTCGATAAGGCTAATTTAAGCACTTGGAGGATCAGTTGATCTTTTTCGTTATTGATATTCATATGATAAATATCCAACGGCAAAACACTTAAAGACATCATCAACAAAGTCAAAAATACGACGATGTTTAATTTTATTCTTCGGGCATATAAAATTAGCATTTATGATTCATATCCCACACTAACATCCAGGTATTGCAACAACGTTTGGTAGATGGCCTGTCTATTAACCGGTTTATAAATATAGTCGTCAAAACATTCGGACTCTAAACTGGCCCCTGTTTCATCATATAAATTGGCAGTGAATGCAATAATGGTTAAATCATCGTGCTGCTGCTTGATGATTTTAGCGGCTTCTGTTCCATCCATTTCTGGCATCTGTACATCCATAAAAATCAGATCGGGTATCTGCCGCTTTATCTGCTCAAAAGCTAATTTGGCAGATAGCGCTTCGACGACATTAAAGCCAACATTTTGCAATACTCTTTTCAATATAAACAGGTTGTCGCGGTTATCATCGACTATCAGAATCGTCAATTTATCACTACCCTGTAAACGAACAATTTTTCCTTTGCCTGCAGCAGGTTTGTCAACGCTGGTATTCGGCAAACTGAGCATGAAGAAAAAACGACTGCCGTGATCAACTATACTTGCTAGCTGCAGTTCACTGCCCATGCATTCGACAAAACTCTTACTTATCGACAAGCCCAATCCCGTGCTCGCATCAACCGTATTAGTATTTTTTGACCGTCGATAGGCTTCAAAGATACCGACATGATCTTCATCAGGAATACCTTGACCGCTATCTTCAACCGAAAAAGTGAAATCTTTACCACCGGAATATTCTATTGTTAAACGAACAAAACCTTGATCGGTGAACTTAATCGCGTTGGCCAAGAGATTGATCAATACTTGCTTTAACTTACTCGCATCCACTAAGACAGTACCCGGCAAATTGTCTGCAAGTTCGATTTCGAGAGCCAATTTTTTCCCAGCGCAGCGAGGATAAACAATGGTCCGGATTTCTTCCACCAGATTTTCAATAGACGTTGGTGTCGCATTAAGATCAAGCTGGCTAGATTCGATTTTATTATAATCAAGAATATTGTTAATCAGTTCTAACAAATGGCTGCTACATCTTAAGATGTGCGATGTATATTCCTGCTCTTCGTCAGGCAAATCACGTTCAGCAAGAATTTGAGCGTATCCCAATATTCCGTTCAGTGGAGTTCTTAATTCATGGGTTATATGGGATAAAAATCGAGTTTTTGCCTGATTAGCTGTTTGAGCTTCAAGTTTGGCCAGCCCCATTGCCTTTTCACTGGCAATCCTGCTGTCCATTTCCACTTTCATTTTCTCATTGGCTTCTTCCAACCCTGTGGTTCTGATCGTCACGAGTTCTTCCAGTCGGTCTTTATGAGTACTGAGCTGATAATAAACATCCGAGTATTTTTGTGCTAATAGTTTTATTTCATTGTCGGGCAGGCCTTTTTGAATATCCAGTTTTAGCTTTCGGTCATGGCTGAGTTGCTCAACCGATTTATATAAATTTGAGATTGGGGTAACCACATATCGATTAATGAAATAATAAAACAGAAACAATAAGGCAAGCGCTAAACTAGATATCTGAAAAAGAAGCTGGGTAATACTATCTCTTTTACGCTTTTGATAATAATCATCATCAAAATACAAAATAATAGTACCAATATTTTGTTCGCCATAAAGGATCTGCAGCGTCTTAGGTGTAAAATCTCCTTCGGGAGCTTGACTATCAGGGTTTCGGGCAAAAATATTCTGCTGGTTTCTGGTAAAAAGTGGGGCTTTTTCCGGGGACAGACTGGGAACTGATAAAGCGAGTAAACTATCAATGTTGCTTTGCGCTGCTACTAATTCATCAATCAGTGGCTCGTCAAACTCCCAGATAGCTTGCACCAACACGGTAGTAAAATAACTCCCGGCGATAAGCTTGTCAGATTCAGAGCGTTGAATCGCTTGCTCTCCGATTTGATTATATTGATACCCACCAAGCAGTAAAAGTAACACGATAATCAACGCGAATAGCCGACTAATTACGCTAAAACGAAGAGATTGCCTGGTTTTCAGTGAGGAATATTTCATATTATTCAAAAGAATACTACCACTATGAATTGCCTCGATAGGGACGATTCTGGCCGAGTTTTCGTTATTCTACTCTGATTATAAGAGACTATGCCTAAAATGACAGGCTTTGGTTAAATAACCTCAACCCAGGATAAGAGCAACCATCCAGCATCAGTCGTTTAGCAACTCTTCGCGTTAACTTTGCTTTCAATAACTCGCTATTAACGCACATACTAGCCTTGATAGTCACCAAAATACTGATGCTGGCCGATAAGCCCTTATTTAATCGGATACTTTAAGGGATTACTGGTTACTCTCATCCCTAGTTGAGGTTAAATAATGGAGGCTTAAGCGATTAAATGTTAGCATAGCAGCAGATTTTAAACCGTTTATAGAAGTACACTCCATGACCGATGAATCATCGCAAAAACCAGGACTATTTAGCTGGTTTGGCGGTAAAAAACATAAAACTGAGCAAATTGATTCGAATCAAGAACAGGCTTCCACGGCCAGTTCTCAATCACTCCAGCAGGAAACCACACAGTCCTTATACCGTCGCTTGAAAGATGGTCTGTCAAAAACTCGTTCCCAATTTACTCAGGGGCTGGCAAATTTGGTCCTTGGCCAAAAAGAAATTGATGAAGGCATAATGGAAGAAGTTGAAACGTTGCTGTTGATGGCAGACGTGGGCGTTGATACCACTAGTCAAATCATAGACGACCTCACCGAACGCGCAGCCAGAAAAGAACTAAAAGATACTGATGCGCTACTAGAAAAATTAAAATCGCTGTTATTAGAAATCATACAACCGGTACAAGCTCCTTTAGTCATTGAGCAAAATGATCAACCTTTTGTGATTTTGATGGTTGGAGTGAATGGTGTCGGTAAAACCACCACCATTGGTAAGCTAGCTCACCAATTTTTGGCCGACGGGAAAAGCGTTATGCTTGCTGCTGGTGATACCTTTCGCGCTGCCGCGGTTGAGCAGTTAAAAGCCTGGGGCGAACGGAATAATGTGCCTGTCGTCGCGCAACATAAGGGCGCCGATAGTGCCTCTGTGATTTTTGATGCGGTGGAGAGAGCTAAAGCCAGAAATATCGATGTGATTATTGCGGATACCGCCGGTCGACTGCATAACAAAAACCATTTAATGGATGAATTAAGCAAAATAAAAAGAGTCATAGGCAAGATTGATAGCAGCGCGCCACATGAAGTCATGTTGGTGGTGGATGCGGGTACCGGCCAGAACGCTCTGGTGCAAGCAGTCGAATTTAACAAAGTGGTCGGTCTCGATAGCGTCACTATCACTAAACTGGACGGAACGGCTAAAGGCGGAGTGGTATTTGGTCTGGCCAATAAAACGAAATTACCCATTCGATATATCGGGGTGGGTGAAGCAAAAGAGGATTTACGAAACTTCAATGCAAAAGAGTATATTGATGCATTGTTTGATTAATCCATGCTGAAAAAAACAATAAAAAGAGATCGCAATTAATGATTCAATTTGCCCAGGTTTGCAAACGATATCCAAACGGACAGGACGCTTTGCGTCATGTTAATTTTGAAATCGCGTCTGGCGAAATGGCATTTCTTACCGGTCACTCTGGTGCAGGGAAAAGCACTTTATTGAAGTTGATTTGTTTGATGGAGCGCTCAACTTCCGGCCAGGTAATTATCAACGGTAAAAACCTTAGCAAGGTGAAACGCCGGAAAATACCTGCAGTCAGGCGGGATATCGGTATGATTTTTCAAGATCACCGATTGTTGTTTGATCGCAGTGTTTTTGACAACGTCGCGCTGCCATTAATGATTGCTGGTTATGAACACCGGGAAATAGGTCGAAGAGTGAGAGCCGCACTGGATAAAGTGGGCCTGTTATCCAAAGAAAAAAATACCCCCATCATGTTATCCGGCGGAGAACAACAGCGCGTTGGGATCGCGAGAGCGGTCGTTAACAAACCGCCATTATTACTCGCCGACGAGCCGACCGGTAATCTCGACCCAGAACTCTCAGCTGAAATCATGAAGTTATTTGAGCAATTTAATCAAGTGGGTGTGAGTCTTTTGATCGCCTCTCATGATCTTAGTTTACTTGCTCAAATGCATTATCGAACCTTGGTCATGAAAGAAGGCCGTTTAGTCCAGGATCAAACCGATGAAACCATCAGTGCAAATAGTCCGCTTGATGTACAAACAATTGACAAGACTGGAATAGTTTACTCACAAGGAAAGCTGCAACAGGATTATCCACATGAGTAATGACCATCCAGTAGGCGCGAGTATCACACAAGGTGCCAGTTTTATCGCGCGATTTAAGATGCTGCTTCGGTTGCATAAATTAGAAGCCAGACGTGGCATAAAAGAGATATTCGATAAGCCTTTTTCCAATTTTATGACCGTGCTAGTGATAGCGATCGCTTTAGCCTTGCCTGCAGGATTGCAAATAATGTTAGACAACGGCAAAAGCCTTTCGCAGAGCTGGGATGGTGCGAGCCGAATTTCACTTTATTTAACGATAGACTTAAAAGAACGGCAAACCAAACAGCTGGCCGACAATATTCGTCAAAATCTGGCGGTCGAGCGTGTAGATATTATTCTTCCTGAAATGGCTTTAGCTGATTTTAGCGCCCGCTCAGGCTTTGCCGATGCCATTGCAGAACTTGACAGCAATCCTTTACCACCAACATTGGTCGTGCAACCCAGAAGCAGCCATACCAGTCCTGCCGCGTCGGAGAAATTATTAGCGGAATTTTTGAAATTCCCCGAAGTTGAACAAGCGCATTTAGATCTAGATTGGGTAAGAAAGCTCTATGCCTTATTACAACTGGCTGAAAAGGCCGCGACCGCTCTCGGAGTCGCCCTCGGTTTAGCCGTATTACTGATCGTCGGGAATACCATTCGATTATCAGTGCAAAACCGGCGGGAAGAAATTGAAGTGGTTAAACTAGTCGGGGCGACCGACGCTTTTATACGTAGGCCATTTCTGTATACCGGATTCTGGTATGGACTGCTGGCGGGATTTCTGTGCTGGATTATCTTGGAAATATCACTTATTTGGCTGCAAGATCCGGTGGCCAACCTGGCTGGCCTGTATCAAAGCCAATTTGCCATCAGCGGCTTAAATATTAACCAGAGCCTGCAATTAATAGGCATCAGTTGTGGTCTGGGATTATTGGGTTCGTGGCTGAGCGTCGGACGACATATCCGCAATATCGAACCGAGATAAAGTCTGCTGACAACTAATTTCTCTTGTAACAATCTGTTTCTAAAGGAAACTTTTAGGCTTTTTAGCACTCTTATAGTGTAACTGCTAAAAAAATTAGCAGTCTATGTAATAGAGTGCTAAACTGATTAGTAATCGAACATTGAAATCCGATTTTTAGCCAGTATGCGCGATATTTAGAGATTTTGAACTAGTTTTAAAACAAAAAAGCGCTTCTCAGCTCGGCATGAGAGACTGGCAACAGGAGAAAAGATTATGAATAAAGAAATCAGCAAAATCATACAACCCGCTAATTTATTAGTTCCACAAGGCAACATAGAGTCTTATGTAACGGCGATCCATGCAATTCCTGTCCTTTCAGCCGAAGATGAACGTGCCTTAGCTTCGCAATATAAAGAAACTGGCGACTTAGATGCCGTTCGTGGGCTGATTATGTCCCATTTGCGTTTTGTGGCGCATATTGCCAGGAGTTACAGCGGATACGGTCTTCCACAAGCAGACTTAATTCAAGAAGGCAATGTGGGTTTGATGAAAGCGGTTAAGCGTTTTGATCCGGAAGTCGGTGTTCGCCTGATTTCCTTTGCGGTTCACTGGATTAAAGCCGAAATACATGAATTTGTGCTTAAAAACTGGCGTGTTGTTAAAGTAGCGACCACTAAAGCACAACGCAAGCTCTTTTTTAATTTACGTAGCGCTAATAAGTCGCAAAATTGGCTAACCAACGACGAAGTCAAAACCGTTGCTGACGATCTTGGTGTTGCTGAAATCGAAGTCCGTCGTATGGAAAGCCGATTAAATTCAAGAGATACAGCATTCGATTTACCGACAGATGCTGATGATGAAACAAGTTTTGCTCCTGCTGCCTATTTAGAAACAGCCAATAGCGACCCAGCAGAGGCCTTCGAAGCTGAAAACTGGCAAGATTATCACCAACAAAAATTGATGAATGCGTTAAAGACACTTGATGAAAGAAGCCAGGATATTCTCGCAGCCCGTTGGTTAAACGATAACAAGACGACATTGCAGGAGTTGGCTGACAAGTACAATGTTTCAGCTGAGCGGATCAGACAGCTGGAAAAAAATGCGATGAAAAAATTAAAGTCAACGATGTCCTAATCACTTGATTGGAATTATTTGAAAACCGAAGCATTTAAAAAAATTCCAACATCTCACAATAAAGGCGTCTAAAGGCGCCTTTTTCTTTTCTTACAATTATTTTTTAC
>CAZOBX010000146.1:0-11319 GCA_964578045.1 uncultured Kangiella sp.
CATTAATATCAATCACGATAATACGACTGGCTTTAGCCATAGTTGAACCAATCACCGCCGAAAGACCAATACCGCCCATACCAAAAATAGCGACCGTAGCCCCCTCTTCCACCTTGGCGGTATTCATCACCGCTCCCATGCCGGTTGTGACGCCACATCCCAACAAACAAACTTCTTTTAGTGGCGCTTCAGGATTGACTTTGGCGAGCGAGATCTCCGGTAAAACAGTGTATTCTGAAAATGTTGAGCAACCCATATAATGATAAATTGGCTGCCCGTCTATGTAAAATCGGGTAGTCCCATCGGGCATTAATCCTTTGCCCTGAGTTTCTCTGATCTTCTGACAAAGATTGGTTTTTCCCGATAAGCAAAATTTACATTCACCACATTCCGGAGTGTACAGGGGTATAACATGATCACCGACTGCAACGCTAGTGACCCCCTCGCCGATTTGCTCAACAATACCGCCGCCTTCATGGCCCAAAATAGCAGGAAAAATACCTTCAGGATCATCACCAGACAGGGTAAACGCATCGGTATGGCAAACACCGGACGCGATAATCTTGATTAATACTTCGCCCGTTTTAGGTAGCATAACATCAACTTGTTCGATACTGAGCGGTTGGTTAGGTCCCCAGGCAACCGCCGCTTTAGACTTTATAAATTTATCCTTCATTGGTCTTCTCTTTTAATTAGTTTTTATCGGTGAAATAAATGATAAGTTTCGTCTCTAGCATAACATTAGCGTCACTAATAAAGATATGCAGATGTCGGTAGCCCTATAAGACTAGTGGTTAACTCCGCTCATCTAAATTGGTTAAATCTCTTAGCAGTAAAACTAACCAATATCGCATTGTTACTCCCGGCTCTTAACCCTAAACAATTAGTCGATTATCAGGCTGCGGCGTAACGATAAAGTTACTTTGATCTAATCTCAAACACCTTTGACTGCAATGGAGAAAGAGTGATACGAATTGAGCCGCCTGTTTTATCTATTACCAGTTGCGACAGACTGTTAGAACCCGGCTCGAGTACGTCATCCAACAGATAACGCTTTTCGGTCAAGTTCCACTGATTAACCAGTTCGCTAGGCAATATTAGTTCAAATTCGACGGTCTCGCTATCGGAAAAATTGCTGACCACGATCACTCGATGATTTTCTTTCCAACGAGCAAAAGAAAATAGATCTTGGTTGTGATTTTTAGTCTCCGTCAAGTTTTGAGTATGTAGCTCAGTAAAATGTCCGTTAAAGGCGGAATTGCTAGCACTAAAAGAGAGCAGATTGACATAAAATTTACGCAGGCTTTTTTCTTGATCGGTTAACTTGCCTCCATCAAACCTGCCACCGTTCATCCATCGTTGCAGGCTAGGTACCCCCCAATAATCAAACATGGTGGTACGGGTAGAATCGCCAAAACCAGCATCACCCTCACCGGCTTCGCCAAGGGCTTGGGCATAAAATAGCATGGTTGGTGCTTTGCCCACTAAAGCAGAAACAACCATTGCTGGTTTGCCTTTGTTAGCATCGCCCACAAAATCCGGACTGGCGATCCGTTGCTCATCATGGTTTTCGAGAAAATGTAGTAAATGTTGGTCGATATCTGAAAACTGTTCGATGATTGGCAAAAGTTTTGAAGTCGGTTGCTCACCTTGCATGATTAGTTTTAAGGTATCGTAGAAATCAACTTTGTCGTATAGATAGTCCATCTTACCGAGAAATATAAAATCACGATATATTTTAGGATTATAAACTTCTGCTACAAGGATAGCTGACGGATTTCGATGTTTGATCGAAGAATTTAAATAACTCCAAAATTCTACTGGCACCATTTCGGCCATATCGTAGCGGAAACCGTCTACTCCAAAATCTATCCAGTAAATGACGATATCCCGAAATTTTTCCCAAGAATCCGGAACATCTTTATTTTTCCAGAATTCAAAATGAGCCGAATAATCTTTGTCAGCATATTGCGCTGGCAAGCGGTCAAATTCGTAACTACCATCAGGCTTTACCCCGTAATTAATTTTAACGGTTTCATACCAGTCATTAATATCTGGTTGAGTTTTTCGCGAACCATTACCGGTCCATTTTGCCGGAAACTCGTCGAATTTTTGATCGGAAAGATCATTTTTTTCACCGTTTAACGGCTGATAACCACTTTTTGAAACCGGTACCTGAAAAGCTTCACCAACCACATAATAGAAATTATTGTCCCGTTTATATTCAACACTGGTATCGTCGTGTTCACCGAAATCGCTGACACCTTCAGGTTTGGAGGTTGATTGATAATGACGAGCCACGTGATTCGGTACAATATCGATAATAACCTTCATGCCATTCTTGTGAGTTCTATCAACCAGTTGTTTAAATTCTTGTAGGCGATTTGCCGGGTTAACTGCCATGTCTGGATTGACATTGTAATAGTCTTTGACCGCATAGGGCGATCCTGCACGGCCTTTAACTACATCGGGATCATCATTGCTGATTCCATATTCAGTGTAATCTCTTATCACTGCATGATGAGGCACACCGGTATACCAGATGTGCGAGACACCAAACTGTTTAATGCCTTGCAACGCTTCATCTGTAAAGTCATTAAATTTTCCTACCCCGTTTTCTTCAATCGTTCCCCAAGGTTTGTTGGTAGTATTCTTATTTCCAAACAAACGGGTGAAAACTTGGTAGATAACCGGTTTTCCATTGCGCTCTGCTGTAACCAGTTGATTTGATCGCTGTTGGTCAGTATTTTCTTGGGTAAGCTTTTGGGTTGTTTGGTTGCTTTGTATTACCGTTTGTTCATGGATAGCTTCGTTTGGATTTGAGCAACTTATTAAGAGAGACTGTATTAAAATAACCTGCACAGCAAGCTTTAGTTTTTTCATTTAATATTTCCCGTTTGTTGTTTGGTCTTTTCTTGATGCAGCAACTTTGTTCGCTCCTACCGACTTTATTATTCTACTTCCAAGCTATTCGTCGAGTGATCCCAGTCGACGTAAACTGTCAGTGTTTTTCTTTCAACCTCATACTTGTAATCGTCTTTCGAGACTTCTTCATCAGAAAAACGGACCGTTTTTGGTGCCTCTTTCCAATTATGAATAACAATGTCTACCTTTCTATGTTGCGGCATTCCTCGATAACCTTTACTACTTCGAGAAAACATTAATTGTAAATGCCCGCCATTTTGTACTGAAGAAAATAGCATCAACTCATACTTTTGTGAAGAAATCGCGTCAAAACTTGCTCCATCATCTTCGTACATTTGTCCTTTGCCATTTGTTACTTTTTCATCCGCATAATAATGCAAGATTAAATGATTGCTGGAATAGTCATCCATTGTCTGAACAGACTCGACCATCGGAATAAAAGAGCCGCCTCGAACCAATACCGGTAAGCGTTGCAAAGTAACCGGCAAACTGACGGTTTGGTTACCTTCAAACCGATCATCATTCCAAAAATCGAACCACACGCCTTCAGGTAGTTTCACCGAATGTTGCTTTTCTTGTGGATTGACGATCGGTGAAACTAAAAACGCATCCCCCCATAAATAACTATCTTTGATATCCATTAAGCTCAAATCACTTTCGTCTTCAAAAAATATCGGGCGCATTAAAGGCATGCCTGTAGTTGAGTTTTCGAAAGCCAGGCTATAGTTGTAGGGTAACATTCGATAACGTAGTTTTATGTAATCTCGAATAATATCTTTAGTTTGTTGGTCATGAAAAATGGGCTCTGGCGCAATGTTATCTTGCGCATGCGGACGAAAAACCGGCTGAAACACACCGTATTGCAACCACCGAATATACAGCTCCTTATCAAATACTTTTCCGCCCGCAAAACCTCCGAGATCTGAATGGGTATAAGCCAAACCAGATAACCCCATTTGCAAACTCAACTCCACCTGTGGCTTAAGTCCGCCCCATTCACGGGCAACATCTCCTGTCCATGGGATCATTCCATAGCGTTGTGAACCCGCAAACCCGGAGCGCATCATGATAAAAGGACGTACATTCGGCTGTAAAGCTAATTGGTTTTGATAAACCATTTTTGCCCACTGATGACCGTAAGCATTATGTATTTCATCGCCTCTGGCGGTTGTGCCAATATCCGACAAAAAATGAATGCTATCATCAGGATGAACCTCAGGCTCGCCGAGATCGCCCCATACTCCAGCGACACCTTGTGCTGTTAATTCTTTATAGACTTCACCAAACCAATCTTGTGCTTTGTTATCAAAAACATCGATCAAACCTGTATTACCAAAGTAAAAATCAAATCGCTTTGGCTCGCCCTTTTCATCTTTCACTAGAATCTTACTATCCACAGCGTCTAGCCATTTATTCGAAGTGCTTAAGATAAAAGGTTCAGTGATCAAAATCGTTTTAACCCCTTTTTCTTTTAGCTCACTAATCATTTTGAGAGGTGTTGGGAATGCTTCTTTATCCCAGTCCAGATTTCCCATAAACCCTTTAATGTCATTACCAAACCAGTAAAGATCGAGAATGATGGCATCAACTGGAATATCCTCTGTAATAAATTGATCAATCGTCTCTCTTACTTGTTGCTCAGATTTGTAACCGAATCGGGAAGCATAGTTGCCAAAGGCCCAGCGAGGTGGCAGTGGTTGTTTGCCAGTGACATCCACATAATGATTGATCAATTCAGGGTATGATTCTGCGGCGAAAACTATATAGGCAGTACGACCACCAACCGCTTCAAAGCTAAGGGTATTCTTTTCTGTTTTTCCAATGTCAAGAAAACCACTTGCGGTATTATCAAATAATATCGAGTATTTATTACTCGATATAACAAGCGGAAGGCTAAAATTCATCTGATTAGACTCGGTGGTATAACCATAATGGGCTCGATTATATAACGGCATTCGATGACCGCGACGATCCATCCCTAAGACACGTTCACCCCCGCCCATTATTTTTTCGGAATCATCTATTTCGAAGTTAAAACCAGTCTTTTCTGGACTATTGAAATAACTTTTTTGAGTGACTAATAATTTTGAGCTTCGATAAAATCTAACGGAAAGATCTTTCTTATTTATTACAGCAGATAAATTGCCGTTAATTAAAGTTAACGCCCCGACGGATTCGGTTATTTTAAATGGTATTGAACCCAGCTCTTCCTTGCTCGCAAAAGAGGGAAGTTGTTTAACACCAGTTTGCTGGTAATGAACTTCAATCGTCCCCAAGGTCAAAGCTGTATATTTTATCTCACCTAACTTAGTTTCAATCACTAATGAATGATCTTGTATCTTATGGCTAATATAGTCCTGCGATTTAAAATACGAACACGAAGAAATTAGTATCGATAAATACATGACGACTAAAGCGATCATTAGTCTGTTAATTCGATTCTTCATTTTTATCATTCTATTTATTTACCTTCTTGTACTGAATTATTATTCGTGTTCTGAATTTACTTCGATGAAATCTAACAATAAACTTACAATTGTAAAATGAACGCTGATTTTCCGGGAATTGAAATCATTTTATCCATCGGATAGTTATTACCGGATATAACGTCTAATCCTTTTTTAGCTTTGTCAGCTGCGGATAACATACTTGGATAATCATTTGAGTCAATCTCGGCCGGGTCATCACCCTTATTTAAAATGATCATCACTTTATCGGTATCATGCTGTCGGAAATATACATACACACCTTTTGTGGGTGCATAGTGAGTTAGTTTTCCCTTATGCACTGCCGAGGAACTCTTGCGCCAATTTAATAGACGGCGCATAAAAGACTGCATCGACTGTTGATCGTCTTTCAAACCTTTTCCATTAAACGCGTTGACTTTATCCAACTTCCAACCACCGGGAAAGTCTGTGCGGATCACACCGTGTGATTCAGTGTTTCGATTGTCCATCAGAATTTCAGTTCCATAAAAATACTGTGGGATTCCGCGAGTTGTTGCAAAATAGGCCACTGCTATTTTTGTTAATGCCAAGTCATGTTCGAGTTGGGTATAAACTCGGCTCATATCGTGATTATCAGCAAAAACCACTAAATTGTAAGGATCGGCATAGACAAAATCACTGGCCATCGTTTCGTATAATTTGCGTAATCCATCCGACCAGGTTTCTTTTTCTAATAGCCCTTTTATTAAAGAATCTTGTAATGGGAAATCCATCAATGAAGGTAGTTCGAAACGGTATTTGTCATGTGGAGTATTACCCCGCTGCCAATAGGAAACGATGATAGGACTGAGCGACCATTCTTCTGCAACAATATTAAAATTCGGATATTCTTGCATTAATCGGCGAGTGTATTCGGCAAGAAATTTTTTGTCCGAGTAAGAGAAAGTATCCACCCGAATACCGGAAAGATCGGCAAATTCAGTCCACCAGATATTATTCTGGATCAGATAATTGGCCAGCAAGGGATTACGTTGATTAAGATCCGCCATGGTCGGCACAAACCAGCCACTGGCGAAAGCATCAATATCCTCGACAGTTCCGTGAGGGTCATGCAGGCTTTCACGTCGATGGGTTGTTTCAGCGTATTGAGTATTATTATTGATCCAGTCTTTGCTTGGTAAATCCTGCATCCACCAATGTTCGGTACCAATGTGATTCAATATGACATCTTTTATGATGCCAAGCCCCTTGGACCTGGCTTGTTGTGATAGCTCTTGATAAAGCTGATTGCTGCCAAATCGCTTATCGATGTTGTAATAGTCTGTGGTGGAGTAACCGTGATATGAAGATTTGGCATGATCATTTTCAAGTACCGGATTGAGCCAGATTTGGGTAAATCCCATCTCATGAATATAGTCTAGATGATCAATGACTCCCTGAATATCGCCGCCATGCCTGCCATGATGATCGCGTCTGTTGATCCCTTCTTTAAGCTCTTCAACTTGATCATTTTCATAATCACCATTGGCAAAACGGTCAGGAGTTATTAAATAGATAACATCTGAAGCATTAAATCCCTGACGCTCTAAAGATCCGCTACGTCGAGCAGCTAATGGGTAGTGAAAAACTATGTCTGAAGTGTCAGAAGACTGACTTGAAAAATTTAATTTATAAGAACCGGCGGATGCGTTTTCGTCGATAAGCAAGTTAATAAACAGGTAGTTTTTATTATCTGTTTTCTTAATTGATACAATCTCCCATCCTACGCTATTGGTTTTAACCGAATATTCAGCAATAGCCTGTCCGTGTACCATGAGTTGAAGTTTTTTGTCCTGCATACCTACCCACCAGGATGGTGGTTCGATGCGACCGATAATATTTTGGCTACTGTCACCGCTATCAATCCTTGAAACATCACTGGCGTGTACAGCTGTCATGCCTATCGATAAAAGTGCGATTAATATTAACCTGGAAACACTAAGATACGGATAATGAGACATTACATACCATGCGATAAATTGGATTGGGATAATACTACTTAAGCGGGAGTTAATTGCACATAGTTTGCATACGTATTCAAGGTAAATACCCATTGAACGTCAATCCTAAGAAGTTGGCCCGGTGTTTGCGTATCTAAAAGATACTTTAATCAAGGTTAGCTGTTTACGACCTTCTAAATGAGGGAACTCCCTATGAACATTAACAATCAGGGGCAATTTTTTTCCAGAATCTCGCATCCCGCCGGTGAAATATTGCCTCACTCAAAGCTAAATGTGGGCAAACGCGCAGCCCCAAGGCCCCCTGAAATAACCCCTGTACCGCCTGAAATAACCACCATGCCACCCAAAGATAGACATATTCTACCGATCGAGCCGAATCCAGCGGATACTGGAATTGAACCAACTATTGCACAGATTGACCTCGGTAATATGACACCTATCGAATTCAGACAATTAATGCACTCCGAATTTGCCAGAGAACAAAACGAACTTGGCAGCTCACTGGATGTCATGCCCTATTGGAAAAATCGGTATGATTCATTGTTTCAAGACATGACACGAGTGGCAGATGGCCCAGCAGACCAAAAAATGGATATGCTCGCAATTATCGAAAAAGCAATAGAAACGAATATTGATAAGAGCCAACCTGTGGCGCTACTAGAAAATACATTGGCAAGGCTAAAAGAGATTGATGGGCAAGCTATACCCTACTCCATTAATTTAAGTGCGTAGCTATTTTAATGGTCGATCCACCATCCACGGATATAAAACAGCCGCATAAAATAACTATGCGGCAAAGGTTTTATTGTCAATGGCAAGGGCATTGAATCTTTAACACTCCAAAACTAAAGAGTCAAATTTTCTAGACACAACCAACTTTCTTCTTGCTCGGGTAATTAATTTACTAGCGCTGAAACCGTTAAAGTTGGCGCAGAACTATCTGGACCATTTACTTCGAATCGATAGGTACCATCATTAACAATTTCAACCGTCATGTTTGCGCCAACAGGAGCAAGTGTTTTCTCTCCACCGATTATCACAGCTTCATCACCACTTGTAGCACCAAAGTCAACAGTAGCCCAATCGCTAGAGGCAATTTTAAACTCGTAACTGCCAGCGGTTAATGCGATCTCAGCGGAATAAACAGAGTTACCTGAATAAACAAATTCATCGTCAGTGCCCCAGCCATTGAGCGAGCCTCTTAGATAGATTTGCGTTGCACCAAACATCTGAGTTTTGTGCACGCCAAGAGTTGGTGCAGACAAATCAGATGCATCGAAAAAGAAGGTAAATTCGCCTGTTTCGAGGAAATCCATTGTCATATTGGCGCCAGAAACAGCTAACGCTTCCAGTACACCTTCGGTAACACCAGAGTCATCTTCACCAGAACCAAAATCAACCGTACTCCAATCCTCAGACGCAATCTTAAATTCCTGGCTACCAGTCGCTGTTATGTCAAAAATAACACTGTATTTCCCACCACCAATATAGGTCATTGGTGTATCAGTTCCCCAGCCATTTAAGCTACCACGTAGATAAACAGTTGTTCCGACGAAAGGTTCTTCATTTCTAACATGTAGTATTGGTGCTTCGGGGTCAAACGCATTAATTTCAAATACGTAAGTGGCATCCAAACCAGAAGTAAATAATAAGTTACCAGCGCCACGAGAAAGCGTTTTATCTTCGTTCTCAGTAACTGTAGCGGTATCAGAACCAAAATCAACACTACTCCAGTCTTCAGAGGCAACTTTAAAGTTGTAATCGGTATCAGCTGTTAACGCAATAGCTACTTGATAAATACCATTTCCCTTGTATTCAAAAGCATCAATCGCGCCCCATCCGTTCATATCACCTCGAAGGAATACGGTTGTATCACCGTAAGGAACTACATCAGGTGCACCAGCGGTAGCATAAGCAGATAGACCTTCGCCCTGCTCTGCTCCTTGTGCTTTTACAAAAACAGCCATCGTTTTTGCTGGAACGGTAAAAGTTCCCTCACCCTCGCCTTCTGCAAAGCTTGCGCCTGTTACACGGCCATCAGCTGAGGACGCTTGAGCTGCATGTAATTCAAACCCCGCAGCAGTCGTCACAGTATGAGATTGTTCAGAGTTTGTACCGTTTATCATGACTAGCACGGCATCATTTGCAGGGTCTAAATCAACCAATTCAAGACCATCATCAATACTCATCACGATCACCCCTTGGGTCTGGTTGCTACCAATATTATGGAAGCCAACACGGGCGATTACATCTTCTGCAGTCGTTAGTCTAAACAGTTTACTATCACGGCGGATGCTTAAGAATTCCTTAAACACGCTTGAAGCCAAAGCGATATCATTCATACCAACTTGAGTTAAAGGACTGTTAACCAATGCGCTGATGCTCAAATCACTTGATTCTGGATTTGTGTACCAGCGATCCTGGTTATCATTGGCTAGAGGCAATCCAACGTTCCAGTTATTGGTCGTCATTGTGAAATCAACAAGATTGAACCAGTCTCCAGAATCATAGGAGTTACGATCCATAGATTTAGAACGTAACATGTCACCACCTATTTGAAGGAAAGGAACTCCCTGGCTCATAAGTGGGATTGCCGCTGCAATATTAGCTGATCTAACTCTGTCTTCTAATGACGTTTCAAAAGGCAAATTAAATTGCAATTGATCCCAAAGAGATGGATCGTCATGCTTGGATACATAATTGATTACATCAGCTGGGTCAGCGGCATAAGCGGAGGGATTAAAACTACTACCGTTACTGGCTGTACCTGAGCTACTTTTTAGAACGTAGTCAGCAAGCGTACCAGCCATACCGAGTCGAACAATATCTTGACGGGAAATCGAATCAGAGTTTCCGCTAAATAGGTTTGCATCTCGAACAGAATCTCTTAAGCGATCATTAAAGGTAGAAATCTCAGTTCCAGCCATATTTTCCTGATTGGCCTGAACATCGGTTCTACCGTTGTCTTTGTACCAACCTTCGCCATAAAAATAGTTATCTGGATCCACCACTCGAACAGCATCTCTGGCAGCGAGCATTTGATCTTTGGAACCTTGACTCATAATATCAAAACGGAAACCATCAAAACCGTATTGATTGGTCCATTGAACGAGTGAATCCACCATTAATTTATCCATCATTCGATGGTCAAGTTCTGTATCGTCACAACAGGTTGAGTTTTGCACTGAACCAGTGACCAAATCACGTCGGTGATAATATCCGGGAACCACTTTATCAAGTACAGAATTATCCCAGAGGCCTGATGAATTAGTATGGTTGTACACTACATCCAGAACAACACGTAAACCCGTTGTATGCAACGCTTGATTCATCGAACGCATTTCTAAAATTCTCGCTACACCGTCGGCATTGGATGAATAACTGCCTTCAGGTACATTAAAATGTTTTGGATCGTAACCCCAGTTGAAAGAATCGTATCCTCTCATAGAATCAACTAACGCCTGCGCATCTTCTGAAGCCGGTTGATAGCTTTCAAGTACCGACTGTAAGGTATCTGAATCAGAAGCAACGCCACAAACTGGTGCATTTTCATTGGCCGCACAAAGCTCCGCAACAGTATTACTTAGGTCTATGTTTTCTGAAGCTTCTTCATTCACTGTCGCTAGATCATTTGCCGGTAGCATATGAAAATGAGTTAAACCACTAGCGACCATTTCGCTCAAATGTGCCATTGGGCTTGAACCGCTTTCAGTGAATGCCAAATATTTACCTCTGTTCGCTTCAGTGGTACTTTCATCTCGAATACTAAAATCGCGAATATGGCCCTCATAGATAACAGCGTCTTCAGAATCAACAATCGTTGGTATTTCGTGCTCATCCCAGCCTTCTGGCTTAAGATCAGCATCAGCTAAATTTACAAACTGAGAGTACAGTCCGTTAGTTGATAAACTGACTGAATAAGGGTCTGTCGACCAAATCGTTTCTAT
>CAZOBX010000146.1:11329-14666 GCA_964578045.1 uncultured Kangiella sp.
TTCTATTGCATTATTTTGCGAATGGTAAACAGTCAGGTCGTAACGATAAAATTGTCTATCCAATGTGGTGTCGCCAGCAAAACTCCATATGCCAGTTACGCTGTCTTCGATCATCAGATTGGAACTGACCAAATCTTTATTCGCATCATAGATATTTAACATCACGTTTTGAGCCGTAGGCGCCCAAAGATTTGCGGAAATTGCATCGCCTGAGTAAACGATCCCAAGAGTCGCTTCATCGGCATCCGCTTCGCCTAAAGTGTACAGCGAATCTAATACTTTAGCGGCTTGAACATAGGTTGCTTTGTAAGCATTACCGTCGGCATCGTAGGCGGCAAGCACTAATTCGTTCTTAACAATCGCTTTGACTTCATCAGCCGTCGCATCAATAGTATACGCATCCCAATCAGCCGTTAAAGGATAGGCTGCTTGCTGCGCTTCTGATTGCATAGCGGCAACTAGCGTTATTGATGTTCCATTCAGGTTATCGTCCAGGTCAGCTTCTATCCCCGCCGTAACTGAATGATGTAAACGAACTTCTGCGAGATTATCAAGATCTAATCCGGTTAGATTCCAGACAAATGTGTTGCGATCAATCCAGTGGGCAGCAGCCCCTTCAATATTTAAAGGTTGTGGGCCTAACTCGGTGATCGGGAATTCCAAAGGATTTTCAAATCCGGAAATAGTCCAGTTCATGCGGGTAAAGGTTTCGTCATCCTGAACAAGATTCATTTGTTTGTCACTGCCACCCATTTCCTTACCGGCATCATCGGTACCAATATGAATGATAAAGTTACCACAATCGCTGTAGTCTTCTTTAAGCTTGACAATCCAATAAGCACCATAGTTAGGATCGATACCGTCATAGACATGCTCGCTGCCCCAACTGGTTTGATCAAATGGTGGCGCATAGGCGTCACATCCGCCCGGGCTATTCCAGGTGTGTAAGACATAGCCAATATATTGCGAGTCATTGGGTTCGTTAGTCGCACCACGATTGGCTCGGTTGTAATAAAGAATGGCTTCATCATCTGCCGGGAAAACCGTTGGCAAAGGCGCGTCAGGATCGGCACCCACTTCGCAAGCATCATTAAACGCATTTGGAACCAGTGGTGCCACGCAGGCAATAGCCTGAGGCTCCACACATGAATCACCGGCAGTGCTTACAACCAACGGCGCATCACAGGTCAAAAGTTCAACCCCTTGATCAACTGAATCGCCTGAACACCCTATCATCAGATTTGCCAAAATGGCAAATGCGAGAAGGTTTATTATTTTTGAGTAACTAAACATAGATCTAACTCCATATTATACAAATATTTTTTTAACTTAAGATTTTGGTTAACCAGTTTTTAGTATCAACTACAAGCTTTAAAACTTGTAGTTCATCCCTAAATAAAACTGCCTGCCAAAAAACTGTATGGTTCCTGTTTGCGATTCCTGTCCGAAAAAGCTCTTGGTGGGTTCGTCAGTCACGTTTAATGCCTGGAACATCACGCTTAAATGATCATCGAAATTATACGACGCCTGATAATCTATGATGGTCTCTGCATTAAAGGCGGTTTGTTGCTCATCAACAGCAAATTGTGATGAGACAAACTGGGAACGATAACGGACGTTAATCCGTGTATCAAAATCTTCATAGCCCCAAAATACTGCCGCATTTGCCACGTTTTCTGAAAGGCCAGGGAATGTAGACTCAACCGTTGCACCACCTAAATCCGTGGTTGTTAAGCCGACAATCGCATCAATTTTGCTTTCGGTATAAGCATAACTGGCGGCCACGCCGAGTCCGGACCAGAAATCTGGCAAATTAGTAAATACCTGGGTATAAGCTAATTCGATACCTCTAAAGTAACCGCCATTGGCATTATTAACCGCAGTAGTAAAGGATGCACCTTGTCCTGCGTTTACCAATACCGGAGGATTACTATCGGCATTATCTACTTCATACCCAGGTACATATTCCGGTAAAGCGACTCCGTTTGCGGCAAAATCATAATTAAGGTCAGTAAATTCCTGAACAAAATTCTTCAAGTTCTTGTGAAACAGTGCCACCACAAAAGCGCCTTCAGTTTCAGAAAAATAATACTCATAAGACAAGTCATATTGATCGGCTAGAAATGGCTTGAGTCTTGGACTATTGGTACTGGATAGATGCACATCACCATCATCAGTGTCATAATTGATGCTGGTATCTGCTGCAAGTCGATTGATTTGAGAACGCGCCATCACTCGCGCGGCGGCAAATCGTATTTGACTATTTTCATTAATTTTGAAATTCAAATTTATTTGCGGAAGATAATCAGTGTATTTTATCCCATCAATGCCTGGAGCAAAATCCGAATTAACCAATCCAACCTGGTCAACAATATTCTGTGCGCCTAACAAAGGATCACCGCCAACATTGACTAGTGTGCTGGCGCTCTGGTCTGTAGTGACTACCCGTAAACCAATATTTCCGGTGACAGGTGTATTGGCTATATCGGTATCAATATTGGCAACAAAATAGCCGGACAATACATCTTCCCAAACTCTACCGCTCTGTTTAATTGACCATTCATAACTGTTATTAATAATACCATCAGCATCGGCGCCCCAGGTGGTCACCGGTTGCGGTACACCGCCAGGGAACCATGCACTTAGAGCCGCATCATAGTCAATCGCCAGGTAGCTGGGAAAGCCGGAGAAATCACCTTCAAAATCTACCACGGTTACCATATCATCGGTTAGACGTAGCGGCGCCTCCAATGGAGCAAATCCATTATCCGAACCATATTCAAAAACTGACCGGCGGTTTTTGTATTGACGTTCCGAATAACGAACGCCGACTTCAAATGAAGAGAAGATAGCGTTATCTCTGGTCTCATATATTCCGTCAAATCGCATCGCATTGAGTGAATCATTAAATACGTATGGATAGATGCCGTATTTGCTCAGCATCACTTTATCAATATCAGTAAAGTTCTGGTTAAAACCGACATCCGGTAAATTCAATCCATTCAAGCGATATGAGATAGCCACATTGTTATCAAACACCGGCTCGGCGATAGTCGCGTCTTCTGAAACCAAAGACCAAAGCAAACCATTTCTAAAATCACTGGTAGCGGTAGAGCGAGAAAGATCAGCTATAAAAGTAAATTGGTCGGTCAATTCCCATTCAGCATTAACACCAAACGCCTCTGAATCATCCACTTTAACGTTGTTATCGTTGACTAATTCGACTCTTGTATTTCCACCAATTCTGGCACGATTAAAGTCAGCGCCGATCATGGCGTTGTTTTCTACTAGCGGGTTACTAATTAGAGCGTTTCCAGCGTCAAACTTCACCCGAAAT
>CAZOBX010000147.1:0-6531 GCA_964578045.1 uncultured Kangiella sp.
TCTTAATCCTAATCCAAGTGTTAAAAAGCCTGAAGTAACCGGTGGTGCCTGGACTCAAGTTTCTCGAGTCGGTAGTTTTTTGGTGAACGAATTATTTATCGGTTTTCCTGATAAAGACAAATTTAATTCAAGCGAACCGAAAGATGATGGTCAATTTGCTGACTATGTGACTCACCCGGTATTTCCTGCAATCATAGACACCTTATTCAGGGGGCCGGTTAATTCAACTTTGGGAACTAACTTTGCCGATTTAGCCCCAAGCAATATTCCACGTATTGATTTAGTTAATGGATTCTTGACCGGGTTTGAAGGGGTAAATCAAATGTCCAGCGTAACTGCATCGGAAATGTTAAGACTGAATACTGACATTCCTGTTACGCTACGAGCCGATCAACATCCATTGGGTGTAGCTGCTGGCGATTTGGGTGGGTTCCCGAATGGTCGTCGTCCAGGCGATGACTCGGTTGATATTGCCCTTCGAGTGGCAATGGGAGTGCTTTGTCATCCTTTACCGATTGGTGAAAATGGTGCTGGTGTGAACCTTGGAATTTGCACAGAGGCCGATGCGCCTATTGGCAATGTTCCATTAACGGACGGTGCGCCAATATCAGCAATGGATTTCGACGGTGTTTTTCCTTATTTGATAACACCATACCCTGGTTCTCCTACTGATGCTCCGATCCCTCAACCTGCTAATGCAGCTCAATAGTAGGAGGATGTGATGAAGAAAATCATTCTATTATCCATTGTAATGCTGTTAGCAGCTTGCTCGGATAACGATTATAACGAGATTGATCCGGTAGTTCCGAATTCCGCACCAGTACTTGTCAGTGTAGCCGATCAGCAAATTAGTGCCAACGAATCTGCAGATCCAATTGTTATTGATGTAAGTGATGATTCTATGTTGCCTTCAGATTTACAAATCGTGATTAGCTCATCGGATCAAAGTCTTATTCGGGACGAAGATTTGATCTTGTCGGATTTTAGCGGTTCTCAAGCGGAGTTGATCATCACGCCTGTGATGGGGCAGACCGGTAGTGTTGTCATTAGTGTATCTGCAATTGATTCTGCTGGAGCCAGTGCTCAGATCAGTTTTAATCTAGACGTGGTCAGTCAACAGTTGTCCGCCGATTCGATTATCAGAAGTATTTTTGCTAATGATAAAGACTCTGCACCGGTTTCGTTAGATGCTATTGAATTAATTCAAGATGTTGATAATGAGAATCAATACGATGACCTGATTGATAGCTCAAACTAGTCACATTAGTCAGTCATATGTTATAAGAGCAGGCGTTAGTCTATGACGCCTTCCTCTTTTTACTCTTAATCTATTATTCAAAGAGCATCAACTGCTGTAAGTCACAATGAAAAAATTAACACCCTATTTAGTTATTCTTGTTCCTCTCGTTATAATAAGTATTATTCAGCACACCTCTTGTTATAGAGCGTGGGAAAATTCTGACTTCTTATCGCAAAGTGATACCTTTGATGAATACACTGTTATCTATTCGATGGGATTAAATAAGTCCCAAGCATTGAACCGGTATAATTTGCGATTACAGGTGGAAAAAATAACAGAAAACCAACAAGCGGTAGATTTTCTTCAACGATACTTGAAATTAGCTGAGCAAAACTCAAATAGCCGATTTGCTGGATTCGCCGTGTCCGGTTACCATTTATTGCCAAAAAATCTTCAGATGAACCCTGATGTCTTATCTGTATTGGCAGATATCCTAAATTATGTTCATGACTTTGACGGAGCATTAGAAATACTAAGCCAACTGCAGCTGACACAAAATCATTCGCAGCAATCCACAATGAAAATCATGAATATTCATATGTTAAAAGGCAACATTGAATTGGTTGCCGAGAGCTGTAATAAAACAAAAATATTTACAGACTATCGAATATCGATTGCCTGTAAGTTTTGGTTGCAGGGAATGCAGACTCATAATGATAAGGAAGTTTTAAATGTTCTAAATAAGCTGAAGAGTATTTCCAGATATACCGACCAAAGGGAAAGTGTCGATCTGTGGATAAAACAATTAGTATTAGATCTTCAACTAAAGATAGATCGTGTGGCTGATGCGATTTTTACTATCGAAAAAATTTATCAAAGCGGTAAAAGGGATTTGTCCGAGCTGATCCAGCTAGTCGATTATCTTATCTTGACTAGCCGTTTTGAATTAGCAGGAGAACTGCTTACTGAATACGATAGTGCTAATCAAATGCTTGTTCGGCGTGCCATATTAAACCGGCTTGATGCAGTTTATGAAAAGGCTTTAAGTCATAAGGAGTACTTTTTAATAAAGGAAAAAGTGATGGACTACGTGACAATTCAGGAGACCAGTAAATATAGAGATGCTGTGTTATGGCTGTTATTGGTTGAAGATGAGCAGAATAAGGCTATTCAATTAGCGACAAAAAACCTCTATTTTTATCGAACTCAGAATGATTATTTGTTGTTGGAATTTGCTAGATCGAATTTTCGTAATAACATTGTCGGTAGGTCGTTATGAAACGATTAAAACAACATCCCCTACAGTTTATGGTCTTGTTAATAATTTGCTTGTTTCATTTGCAAGCGTTTGCGCACGAGCAGAGTATTGCCAAGATATCAGTTTATCAAGTCAATCAAAATAAAATGATTAGTTGGAAAGTCGGCTTGAAGGATTTAAGCCGAGTGATTTATCTGGACGATAATCTGGATAATAAAATTCAGTGGAAGGAAGTCATTGATAATCAACAAGAGCTATCGGGGCTATTTGACAATAGTATTCAAGTCGAATCAGAGAATGGCCGCTGCACCACGGAGTTGGAGGATATTGACCTTATTAAGCTTTCATCAGGAAATGGATTAAATGTGCGCCTGGTGCTTAATTGTCAGTCGCCTATTGAGTCTATTCATTATTCTTTTTTAAAAGACCTGGACCGGCTTCATGTTGCCTATGTTGAGATAAAACTCGATGAGTTTACTGGTACCTATTTATTTAATAACCAATCCGACCGAATGTTACTTCCGGAATCAAATCAGGATTTTCTATCTGTCGGTTCAGATAACGAATTCATAAAGTTTGTCTATCAGGGAGTACTGCATATTTGGATTGGACTAGATCATCTGAGTTTCCTCCTGATATTACTTTTTTCAGCAAGAACGAAGAAAATGGCTAAAGTAATCGATTTAAAGCAATTGCTCGCATTCGTAACGACTTTTACTATTGCGCATTCAATAACATTAATTTCTGCATCATTAGATTTGATTCGACTACCTTCGTGGATTGTAGAAACAATTATAGCTGTAAGCGTTGGATGGGGCGCGTTGTTGATAATACGGGGTGAAAGTTTCATAAACACACCAACTGTTTTTGGATTTGGGCTCGTCCACGGTCTTGGTTTTGCCAGTGTACTTGCTGATTTGACCGGCAGTCTGTCAACAAATTCTCTGTTACTTCTGGGATTCAATCTTGGAGTCGAGTTTGGTCAAATCGTATTTTTGCTTGCGACAGGTGTTTGTTTTTATATACCAATTCACCACTTTGGCATTCAGGCTACCTCAAGGTTTACCAGTATTCCTATTCTACTGGTTGCTTGTGTTTGGACCATCGAGAGAGTCATGGACGTGCAGCTAATCAATTTAAACTGAGACTAAACTCTCTGAAATTATTTTCGTAAAAGTAGCACACCAATATATACCGTAGTTTTTAGATTTGATTTAAAGGTAAATTAACATGTTTATATTGAACGGTAGAACGGGAGAAACGCTAAAGATAGGAAGCACCACTCAAATTACTATATTAGGCATAGAGGGAAATCAAGTTAGTCTTGAAGTCAAAATGTCAAAAGAAACCGAAATAGGCAAAGAGAAGGTTACTATTAGGATTTGTAATCCGCCAGCTAAGGGTCTGTTGGAGGAATCAATCCCTTTACTCCATCCTAACCCGACTTAACCGTTTATTATAGGTCAAAAATTAACCAGCTTTTGGGTTTTATTTCAGGTATAATCCGCTCGATTTTACAACTTGAGTCACATCTTGCAGGTATTTATGACCGTTGATATTTTTAAACCGAAACAAACTACTACTCTTGAAACACCCAACCGGATCATTGCTGAGAGCGCCAACGACTCATCATCCATAGCAAAACAGCCAGGTAGCCGTATTGGATTTGTGAGCTTAGGTTGTCCCAAGAATCTAGTCGATTCCGAGCGTATCCTGACTCAGCTTAAAACTGAAGGATATGAAGTAGTTCCTACTTATAAGGATGCTGAGCTTGTGATCGTTAATACCTGTGGTTTTATTGATAGTGCGGTCAAAGAATCGCTCGATACCATTGGTGAAGCATTGGCTGAGAATGGCAAGGTATTGGTCACCGGGTGCTTAGGCGCAAAGGATGATGAAATCCGAGAAATTCACCCTAATGTGCTGGGTGTGACTGGGCCGCATGCTTATGATGAGGTATTGAGTCAGGTTCATCAGCATATTCCTAAACCCAAACACGACCCTTTTATCAGCCTGGTTCCTGACCATGGAGTTAAACTGACACCTAAACATTTTGCCTATTTAAAAATATCCGAAGGGTGTAACCATCGTTGTACTTTTTGCATTATTCCTTCTATGCGAGGAGATTTAGATTCAAGACCCGTTGGGGATGTATTGAGTGAAGCCAAACGATTGGTGAATGCAGGGGTAAAAGAACTATTAGTCATCTCTCAAGATACTTCGGCTTTTGGTGTCGATACAAAATACCGTACTGGCTTTTGGGATGGTATGCCGGTTAAAACTCGATTGCTTGAATTATGTGAACATCTTGGAAGAATGGGCGTGTGGGTACGTTTGCATTATGTTTATCCTTATCCGAGTGTGGATAAACTGATCCCTCTAATGGCTGAAGGAAAGATTTTACCTTATCTGGATGTGCCTTTGCAGCACGCCAGTCCCCGAATTCTTAAACTGATGAAACGTCCCGGCAATATCGAAAAGACCTTAGAGCGGATCAATCGCTGGCGAGAAATCTGCCCGGCATTAGTGATTCGTTCAACTTTTATAGTTGGTTTTCCTGGGGAAACCGAGCAGGAGTTTGATGAGTTATTGGATTTCTTACAAGACGCACAACTTGATCGAGTCGGTTGTTTTGCCTATTCGCCGGTGGATGGTGCGACAGCTAACAACCTGCCGGATCCGGTTGAAGAATCGGTCAAGCAAGATCGCTTAGCTCGCTTTATGGCAGTTCAGGAAAAAATTAGTGAAGCCAAGCTTAAACAAAAAATTGGCCAGGAATTCCTAATCTTAATCGATGAAGTTCATGCCGATGGCGCAGTAGGGCGCAGTTATGCCGAGGCGCCGGAAATCGATGGGGCGGTTCATTTAACCGACGAATTTGATGTGAAGCCTGGGGATAAAGTCTGGGTGCAGATCATCCATTCTGACGCGCATGATCTTTGGGGTGTAAGGGTGGAGGAATAAACGGTGGTGTATTTTACCGACCATTTATTTTTCATTGCTTTGGCTCTCGCGCCAGCCATACAACAAATTTAGGGTCTTTTGATACAACCTGAACTTGGTTAAAATATTGATTAAGCATAGGTTTATACTTCAAATGTCGATTTGCCACTAGCCTCAATTCACCGCTATTTTTTAGCTTTTTAGAAGACTCCTTAAACATGCGATTAGCGATCGACAGGGTTTGTACGTTTTGTTGGTGAAAGGGCGGGTTGCATAAAATATGGTCATAGTGATTATTTGCCAACCCGTTTAGCACATCAGTGACTTTGGTTATTGGAATTTGGCCGGTATTCTCTTGAAAAGTTCTTTTGGCTGATTCTACAGCCAACCAGGATTCATCGGTAAAGGTGACTTGTAGTTGTGGGTTTTGCTTGCCGGCATAAGTTCCTAGAACGCCGGTGCCACAGCCGAGATCAATGAGTTTTTGATGTGGTTGAGTTTCAGGCATGTATTCCAATAAAACTCTCGATCCGATATCTAGACTATCCCGTGAAAACACTCCCGGTAATCCAATAATATTCATTCCATATTGTTTTAATGCGAAGTTGCAAGCATTGTTAGCTAGCAAATCCGAGTTGAATTTTTGCTCAGCTATTTTTTCTACTTTAGAAAAAATTAATCTGGCTTTTTTTTGGGCTAAAGAGGTTGTCGTTTTTCCAATAATCGATTCAAACAAGTTAAGATTAGCTCTATGAATTTCCTTGGTCATACCGGCGGACACTATTTTTGTATCCTCATGAATAAAACGTAAAAGGCTCTCTAACTGAAAATTTAGTAAGCTATTATGTTTGGGAATGCGAATAATAACCCAGTCAAACTTGATGTCTTCGGGTAGCAATTGGTTGCACTGATTAACCTTCTGTAATGAATGATCAAGAGAATTTGATTTAAGGTTGTTTTGGATTGCTGTTTTTGATAAAAATGAATCGGTCCAATAAAAGGGTTGGAATTGACTTAAGCAACAGCTAAGTACGCCGAACTGATCATTAATGATGAGTATTTTATCATTTTGCTTGACGGGATTCTGATC
>CAZOBX010000147.1:6541-14653 GCA_964578045.1 uncultured Kangiella sp.
TCGGAAATCTTTGCAGACGAAGCTTATCGATTGGAAGGATTTGTTTTTGCATAGCGTTTAGTACTAGAAACCAGAGTTCTCATCGTCTTCGTCATCATCAAAACCTGATTTTGATTTATCGTAATCATCTGGAATTTTAAAGTTCTTTGATTTTAGTAAGATCATCATTCCGCCCACGATAAAAAGTAAGACTAAAATTATGATTATAATTGCGGTCCACATCTTTTTTCTGTTTGCCTCGTTATTCCGCGGTGGCGGAATGCTCACAAATATTTAAGAAATATTGGGTTTTATAATGATCAAATATATCACTAATAAATGCTTTTGACTTAATATCACTTTGATTAATCGTATCCAGACATTGCTCTAAAGGATAGTTTTTCAAAATCTGGTCGCTAGTAGAGATGTGTGAAATGTGCCAGGCTTCCGCAGATACGCCTTGTTGGTAATTCAGGTAAGGCCTAAAAAATCCGTATTTTGAGAGGTTTTTATCTAGCCAGTTGTTCAGTTCTCCGCAAACGCCTTTTGTCGAAAACTCGTCTGGAATTAATTCTACCTTGTGACCTTGCTTGATCGCCTCGGTCGAGAATATATCTAAATCCGTTCCCCAATGATGGCGACTTAAACCGGGTAGGGCAGACCATAAACTGATGGCTTTGTATTTTTCCATATCGGACATTTGAGCAATATTAAGTGGCCGACCATGCCGTGAAAAAACCGGACCATAGCCTTGCCACTTTTCATTCCAGATCGAAAGTTGTCGGTCAAATGAGCGGTAGCTGCTGATGATGGATATTTCAACATCATCATTTTTAGCCGCTAATAATAATTGATTAAGGTCAGACTCGATTGCTTGATTGATAAGAAAATTCTTATTTTGCTGTTGGACTTCGACCAGATGCTCCTCAGAGATACCAATTGATTGTTGCCAGGTCAGCTTCATTTTTCAGTTGCCAGTAGATTGACCAGTATCTGGTAATAAATATCGGAGAGCTTCTCCAAATCCTTGATATTGACGAATTCATTCACTTGATGAATGCTGCTATTGATAGGGCCTAGCTCAACAATCTGAGCGCCTGTTTTGGCAATGAATCGCCCGTCAGAAGTTCCGCCGCTAGTTTCTTTAGAGGTTTCAATACCGCAGATTTTTCTGATTGCATCTCTGGTTGCGTCAATTAGCTCGAGAGATTTAGTAATAAAAGGTTCGCCATTGAGTTTCCATTCTAAATCTGAATTCTTGCAATGTTTATTCACAAATGAAGTCATTCGGTCTCTTAGTTCCATCGCTGTAAATTCTGTAGAAAAACGAAAGTTAAATTCAATGTCAATTTCGCCAGGAATCACATTGCTTGCTTCGCCTGCTTTTATATTAGTTATTTGCAGACTGGTAGGAGGGAAGTTCTGATTACCATTATCCCATTTAATTTTGGTGACTTCTTCCATAAAATAGGCCGCGGTATGGATTGCATTTTCAGCAAGATGAGGATAAGCAACATGGCCTTGAATTCCATGAATTTTTAACCAGCCTGTGAGTGAACCACGGCGACCAATTTTTATCACATCACCGAGTTGAGCGGTCGATGACGGTTCACCGACTAATGCGTAGTCAATCCGTTGCTTTCGTTTTTGCAATTCTTCGATGACTTTAACCGTACCATTAATAAAAGGACCTTCTTCATCGCTGGTGATCAGAAAAGCAATACTTCCATTATGAGCAGGATAATCCTCGACAAATCGATTGGTTGCGGTGATCATTGCTGCAATGGAGCCTTTCATATCTGCGGCACCTCGGCCGTAGAGAACATCATCCTTTATGGTAGGATTAAATGGTGGAGTATTCCATTTATCTAAGTTGCCGGCCGGTACGACGTCTGTATGTCCGGCAAACAAGAATACCGGTCCAGCGTTATTTTGATTGTTAGCATTTCTGATCGCCCAAAGATTTTTGGTATCAGCAAAATTCATTTCTTCAAAACGAAATTTTGATTTTTTAAGTAAATCCTGAATAAGTTTCTGACAATTAGCATCTTCGGGAGTCACCGACTCTCTGGCGATAAGGTCTATTGCAATGTCTAAGGTATTACGGTTCATTTTATCGTTAGAGCTCCACCTAAAGGAATAGCTTATCCCAATCATCTGAGTTAAATCCGACCGACCAGAAAGTTCCATTAAAGATCACCGGACGTTTGACTACGGTCGGATGGTCCTGAATCAATTTAATAACGGCTGTTTGCTCGTTCAGTATTTTGTCTTCGGTTGGAATTTTTCGCCAGGTTAATCCTCTTTTATTGATTAATTTGTCTTTTCCAACTTGTTCAAGCCACTCGATAATTAAAGCAGATTCTAAATGTTCTTTTTTTAAATCGTGAAACTCAGTATCAATTTGTTTTGTGGCGAGCCATTTGATCGATTTTCTGACGGTATCGCAATTCTTAATACCATATATGTGAACGTCTGCAGACATTTTCCTTCCTTTTGTTAATAGAGATATAGTTCTATTCTAGAACTTAGAACTTAGAAGTCCTATATTAATCCATTCTCAATAAATCATTGATCGATGTCTTAGAACGAGTCTTTTCATCAACCTGTTTAACAATAACCGCGCAGTACAGGCTATAACTACCATCTTTTGATGGAAGGCTACCGGATACCACCACCGATCCTGCCGGCACTCTGCCATAAGTTACTTCGCCAGTTGCCCGGTTAAATATTTTTGTACTTTGGCCAATGAAAACGCCCATTGATATGACTGACCCTTTTTCAACGATCACTCCTTCTACAATTTCACTTCTCGCGCCGATAAAACAATTATCTTCAATAATGGTTGGACTGGCTTGCAATGGTTCCAATACGCCGCCGATACCGACGCCGCCAGACAAGTGTACATTTTTACCAATCTGTGCGCAGGAACCAACGGTTGCCCAAGTGTCGACCATAGTGCCTTCATCAATGTAAGCGCCAATATTAACGTAGCTAGGCATCAACACTACATTCCTATTCACGAAGCAGCCTTTTCTAACAATTGCTTGAGGTACCACACGAACGCCCATCTGATTAAATTCTTGTTCGCTGGTATTCGCGTATTTCAGCGGCACCTTGTCGAAATAAGCGGTATGCCCTGCCTCAATTTTTTGATTATCTCGAATTCTAAAAGATAGAAGTACTGCTTTTTTAACCCATTCATTGACTTGCCAACCTTCGATAGTTGGTTCGGCAACTCTCAAGCTACCATTATCGAGTTTTTCGAGGGTTTGGGTGACGGACGCGAAAACTTCTGCTGGGACATTATCTGGTTGAATCTGTTGGCGGTTTTCAAATGCCTGTTCAATTGTTGATTGTAAATCACTCATTATTGCTAAACCTTTTATTTATACTTTATTGGCTAATTGCCGTTCGATTGCTTGTTGGATATCAAGTTGGTCTTGGGGATCATCGATTGCACTATTGTCTTTGTGACTAATGATAAAGGTATCTTCCACTTTTTCACCGAGCGTTGTAATTCGAGCATCGTGCAATCGAACATCACATTGTTTGAATGCCTGAGCTAATAATGCAAGTAATCCCGGTTGATCTCTGGCGATGATATCCAAGCGAGTATAATGGCTATACTCGTCTTTAGAAAATACTATTTCGGTATTAACATCAAAATGTTTAAATTGACGAGGCATACGTTTTTGAATGGCGATACTATTGGAATCGAGTGCTTTGATATTTTGCTTTATAGCTCTCTCAAGTTTTTTTTGTTCAGCCTCTGTAATAATCGGGCTACCGGTATTATTTAAGGTAAAAAAACTATCATAGCAATAACCATTGGCGTCAGTGTAAATGCTGGCCCCCTGCACATTTAGACCATGTTGAGCAAGGGTAGCGGTCAGGCTGGCAAATAAATCGTCCACATCTTTACTATAAACAAAAATTTCGCTACCCCCTCCGTCACGTCTTTTACGTATGGCAACGACGATCTGAGATACTGGAGATTGATTACAATCAATTTGATTTAATATCGATTTATTGTGCCATGATATGGTTTCGGACGGTATTTTCATAAAATACGCGATATCCAGATGTTGCCAATAGTCTTCAATTTTTTCTATCGGGTATCCCTGTTCGATCAAAATGTCGAGTGCCTTTTGTTTCGTTTTTTCCCATGAATCTAACTTTCTATTTTGTTCGTTTTTCAGATAGGCTATTGTTGCCACTGCCAGTTCTTTTAAAAGAGAATCCTTCCAAGAATTCCACAGAGAGTGACTGGTCGCTCTAATGTCTGCCACGGTTAGTATGTAGAGCAATTCCAGCCTTTGTGGAGTTGCAACAATATCCCCAAAATTTTTAATAACTTGCGGGTCTGAGGTGTCTCGTTTTTGGGCGATAAGACTCATCAATAAATGATTGGCAACCAGCCAGCTAACGGTTTCAGCGTCATCAATATTCATTTTATGCTGCTTGCAAAAATCCAGTGCTTCCTGAGCTCCAATTTCACTATGGTCACCGCCTCGTCCTTTTCCTATATCGTGGAATAAACCGGCTAGATAGATGAGTTCGGGTTGATCCAGTCTGTTCATGAATTCATAACACAAAGGGTAGCGAGTTCTTGCCTCATCCTCGGTAAATTCAGTCAGGTTTTTTAGTAAAAAAAGTGTATGTTCATCCACAGTATAACTATGGAACATGTCATATTGCATTTGCCCGCTGATTTTCTGAAAAACCGGCAGGTAGTCGGATAAAATGCCACTCCTTTTCATTAGGAACATGGCTTTCGAAGTAGTGTGTTTAATGTGCCAAAATTCCAGGAAAAGTTTTTGGTGTGCTGCTACTTTTCTAAATTTTGGAGTGATCTTATTTCTTGCCGCCCTGATCGCTCTTAAGGTCGGTGCAGTGATCCCTTTGATGTTTGGATTCTTTGCCACCAGATGGAATACTTTGAGCAAATTACTCGGTTGAATATTAAATATATCGGTGTCGATCGCATCGATTCGCTGGTTAATGATTTGAAAATCATCGTCAATTTTTTCAGACACTTTGGTGAACCAGCTACCAGGGAGATTTTCTTCGAGCGATTGCAATAAAATATCACCAATATTTCTGATGACCAAAACACTGCGATAATAACGTTTCATCATTTTTTCTACGGCCAGCAGATTTTCACTGTTTTTAAACCCCATTAATTCGGCAGCGTCTTTTTGGTAGTCAAATAACAGCCGGTCTTCGGGTTTTCCGCTGATTAAATGGAGTGCAAATCGCACTTTCCATATAAATAATTGGCACTTTACTAAGGTATAGTATTCTTTTTTAGTAATGACATTTTGCTTGATCAATTGAAAAAGTGATTTTGGATAGTAGCGGCGTTGAGCCACCCAGGCAATTAGTTGGATATCCCGTAGTCCGCCAGGACTGGATTTCACATTGGGTTCTAAATCGTATGAGGAACCATCAAATTTTTTATAACGTTCTTTCTGTTCTTTGGTTTTAGCTTCAAAAAATTTTCTCGCATCCCACATTTTATCGGGAGCAGTCTGGCTTTTCATTTGATTAAACTGTTCGCTGCAACCACAAAGTAAACGAGATTCCATTAAATTGGTGACCACAGTAATGTCCTGTTCGGCCAATTTGACACATTGCTTTAGGGAGCGAGTTGCATGACCAATAATGAGGCCGGTATCCCACAAAAGAGTGATGAAATCACTAAGCTTTGTAACTTGTGATTTATCAGATGAATCTTCAGCCAAGATCAATAAATCAACGTCCGAAAAAGGATGAAGTTCGCCCCGACCATAGCCGCCAACCGCAATAAGCGAAAAATCGTCGCTAATGTTTAAGTATTGCCACAAAGTAACGAGTAAAGTATCAATATGACTGGAGCGGGTAACAACCAGCTCTCGAACATTAATTCCCTGAGAAAAACCTTGGCTAAGATACCGACTAGAACGGGCCTCAAATGCTTTTAGCTGCTTAAGCAAATCGTCTTTAGGGGCGATCGCTAAATTGAAGTCCTGGCTGTCAACGGTCATAATGACAATAACAAGTTAAAGGGCTAAACAGGTTTATGAATTGATCCGGGTGCATTAATTTAGATCACTTCATCTGGTCTTTTAGTTAATACTTCTACGCCATCCGAGGTAACCAGCAAAGTATGTTCCCACTGTGCAGACAGACTTTTATCTTTTGTTACAACGGTCCATTCATCTTTTAATACTCTCGAATGTCGCTTGCCAGCATTGATCATCGGCTCGATAGTAAAGGTCATGCCTTCTTCTAAAATAGAGCCGGTTCCTTTTTGCCCATAGTGAAGTACCTGAGGATCTTCGTGAAAGCCCTCTCCGATACCGTGACCACAATATTCCTGCACGACACCAAACCGAGCCGCATGAGCGTGTTGGGCTATGGCGTGACCAATGTCCCCTAAATACACTCCAGGTTTAACCATATTGATTCCCAAATAGAGGCATTCTTGGGCGTTTTGGACAAGTCGCTCGGCTAGCACTGATTTTTTACCAACAAAAAACATCGCTGAGCTATCGCCATGAAATCCGTCTTTAATCACGGTAATATCAATATTAATGATATCGCCGTCCTTTAATTTTTTGTCGGAAGGAATGCCATGGCAGATAACATGATTAAGAGAAGTGCAAATCGATTTTGGAAAACCGTGATAGTTCAATGGTGCGGGGATCGCTTTTTGCTCGTTAACGATATAGTCATGGCAAATCTGATTAAGTTGGTCTGTTGTCACACCTTTTTTGACATGAGGTTTTATCATTTCTAACACTTCCATCGTCAGTCGGCCTGCGATACGCATCTTTGCGATCTGTTCTGGAGTTTTGATAATAATGGACATCTTAAGTTACCTAAATCAGTTTGATGGCTAGTATTTTACGTGAAATTGAATAGATTGGACAATACAAAGTTTGTCGGAATGAGTATCGACCAATTGGCGTTCTAAGATTATAATCAATTTAATTCAAATAGGGATAACGGAATGTGTTTTATAAAAAAACAGGTTGCCTACTTATATAAGTAGGTGTAGGATGAGTAGTAGAAATTCTGAACACCAACTAAAATAACCCCTGCGATTAAGTGGTTCAAAAGTCAAATGCTTAATCAGAGAAACAATTAAATAAATAACTAAAGATTAAGTGGAGAAGATAATGGACGATAATCGTAAACAAGCACTCACAGCGGCTTTGAGTCAAATAGAACGCCAATTCGGTAAAGGTTCAGTGATGCGCATGGGGGAAGTTCAAGCGCAGAAAATGGATACGATTTCAACCGGTTCGCTTGGCCTGGATATTGCCTTGGGCATTGGCGGTCTTCCTAAGGGCCGAGTTGTTGAAATCTATGGACCTGAATCTTCAGGTAAAACCACCATGACCCTTCAAGTGATTGCCGAATGTCAAAAACAGGGAGGTACAGCGGCTTTTATCGACGCAGAACATGCGCTTGACCCCATTTATGCCGAAGCTTTAGGCGTTGATCTTGATAATTTGTTAGTTTCTCAACCGGATACTGGTGAACAAGCACTTGAGATTTGCGATATGCTGGTTCGTTCAGGCGCTGTTGATCTAGTGGTTATCGATTCAGTCGCAGCGCTAACGCCCAAGGCTGAAATTGAAGGGGATATGGGCGATTCTCATATGGGTTTGCAGGCCCGTTTAATGTCCCAGGCATTACGAAAATTAACCGGTAATATCAATCGGACCAACTGTATGGTGATTTTCATCAATCAAATCAGAATGAAGATTGGCGTGATGTTTGGTTCCCCAGAAACAACCACTGGTGGTAATGCATTAAAATTTTATGCCTCGGTTCGTTTAGATATTCGCCGAATTGGCGCGGTGAAACAGGGCGATGAAATTGTTGGCAATGAAACTCGCGTCAAAGTGGTTAAAAACAAGGTTGCGCCTCCCTTCAGGCAAGCCGAGTTCCAAATTCTTTACGGCGTAGGAACGTCTAAAATGGGCGAAATAATCGATTTAGGCGTTAAGCAAGGGATCGTGGATAAAGCGGGTGCCTGGTACAGCTACAATGGTGATAGAATTGGCCAAGGTAAGGCAAAAGTTGCTGATTTTTTAACCACTAATCCTGATATCGCTGACGATATTGAAAAGCGTATTC
>CAZOBX010000148.1:0-9755 GCA_964578045.1 uncultured Kangiella sp.
ATTAACAGGCCTAACGAACCCAAGATTAAACTTATGCTGGTTCTTTGTAAAATAACGGGAAAATAATGTCTGCCATTTAGCCCTGGCGATTGATATTGCCCCATCGCAAACATGCCTAATACCATAACAGCTGAATAAATTGAGGCTTTTAAAGGAAAACTCTCCAAACTGATTAGTTCGGGTTGCCATTCATAGACCCCAAAACGAAAGTAAACTCCTAAAAAACAAAAATAAAATAAAAGGAAATACTCCGTAACCAGAAGGATCAAGAATGGAGTTCTAAAATGATGATTAAATATTTTGACAGATGCCATTTCGCGACGTTCCTTGTATCTTTTTAAGCTAAACTAGTGATGCTAAACATCCAATTTTATAGTTATTATGCCTGTTCAACTAACTAAGTTTACGCAAACTGCTTGTTACCTGATAAAAAATCCGAGGCAACTGAGGAATTCTAAAGGAACACACGCCCCAATGTCAAGATTTACCGGGAGTTGCTTGCGACAATTGAGGCAACTGACAGGATTCAGTTTATGGCTACCAACAGCGCTTCTAGCTCAATGATAAATCCAAATTTATTAAGCTAAATCGAGCGTTCAGATTAGCCGCTAACACAGGTGAAAACCCCCAAATTATCACAATCGAAAAAACCACTAATCCGTCTACCAACTGGATACAAGGAGTTTAATCGCTTAGTGATAACTAAATTGACGGTTTTCTTTTTTATTGATATATCGAGAACTTCAACACTATCAAAATCAAAATAGTGTCCAACAGTTGGGTAAAGGGCTTTAAAAAGGCTCTCTTTAACTGAAAATACTAAAGTAAAGGCCTTTGGATAGCTTAAATCCAGCTGTTCTAACAGCAATCGCTCACGCCGGCTAATGACCATGTCTGTGATTTCTGTAACAGTCTCTGCTGCTAACCATTTTTCCAAATCAATACCTAAATATTCAATATCGTGATTAAATCCAACCGCACAAAGCGCTGTATCTTCGGTATGAGTGATAGAACCCACTACCTTATCTGGCCACATAGGCGCCCGATGTTGGTTGGTGGCAATATCGCAAACCTTAACCCCCAGTTTTTGCAAAGCGAACTTCGCCACATACCTGCCAGCCAAATATTCAGATTGTCTCTTTACAACCGCTTTTTCCAAAGACAAAGGGAAGTTAATTTGTAACAGGTCGAATAACTCCAGACAAAAATGACGATTGTCATAATTACAACGAAACAATAGGAAGCTGCCTCGTTTAACAAGTTCAATCGGCTGGTTTTGTATTATAAATTTGATAGTCACAAAGGTTTGAATAATATTAGAGAGGGGGCGAAAAACCTATAAAAAATGGTTTTAACACTAAACATTGGACTCTACACTATTGAAGTTTTTTGACATCCAACTAGCTATCAAATCAATCAAAAACATTCTATCTCTTATCAGGGTATATGTATGGTCCATTTTTTCTAGAAAATGAACTTCCAGGTTATTTTTAAAATCGACTTTGTTAAAAGTCGTCCGATGTTGCTCCTTGTGATTATAAAAATACCGAAGTCCACCAGAAAAAACATATAATAACTGGACGTCTTTATTCATTAATTCTTTTAAATCATTTTCAATTGCTTGTTTAGAAGGAAGATGCCAGTAATCGACACCTTCTCTAATTAAAACGGCTTTGTTGCTGTTTTTATCAATTATTTGATTTTCCGACTGTTGTTTTGATGAAAGTATCAATAAGGTTGCGGACCCTACGGACCCTAGCAGCTTTTTTAGCTTATCCTTTAGTCGAACCAGCCAATATTTCAATGTCGGATACATATAGGTATCCATCAAAACAGCACCGCATACCCTCTCATCATTCACCGCGATAACATGAGAGTTCATCGCGCCGGTACAGTTTCCCAATGACACGAATTTATTGACTGGGTAATGTTGACTAATAGCATCCATTGCCGACGAAATATCATTTATAATGCGTTGTTGATAGCCTTGTTTTGAATCATTGACAAGGCTGTCACCAATACCAGGCAAATCAAATCTAAACACCAGAAAGCCGGCAGAAGCGAGTTTTCTAGCCAGTTCTACGCTCATTCTATAAGGACCAATTCGATGTATAAGACCAGAATTAAGTATTAATATAGCCGGTTTACGCCCGATATCAGCTAGAATATCAGGCTCGCTCACAATCCCTAACAAAGATTTCATTGAGCCGAATTGAATAAATTTTTCTTTCATTTTTCAGGTTAATATTCCAACGATTTTTTTGATGGTTTTAAAAGGCATTAGCATACTTTCAAATTGCTCAAGTTCATTCCAACCGGCTGGTTCATCAATTTGCAACAGCTGCACACTTTGACGAGAGGAACTGAACTGCATTAAGCTTTCAGTGTCATTTGAATGGGATGAAATCACACTAATTTTTGTGTCTAGACTGGCAGAATCAAAGGATGTACCGATGTTTCCTATTTGGGAGTATAGACAATTTGTCATGCAAAATCCTACTAATTCTTGCATCCCCTCGGTCACTATATCCCTCCGCTCTTTTGGGAAATGATCACGATTGTCCATCATTTGTCGATGGATGGATTTTAGTCCCGATAAATATCTTTTTCCATCTATGATTGGGTCCCACATTAGCAATTGATTGATTTTTCCCAAACCACTTGTAGCCGCCAAGGTTGCTCCCATGCGAATTCCTAATACCGAAATGCTGTCGATCCCAGATAAATCCCTAAGTTCCTTAGCAGCCGCTTTAATATCATTCAACCAGATATCGATGTTACAATCAATTAAATCTCCACGCGAATCCCCAGTGCCGGTATAGTCAAACCGCAGCACATGGAACCCGGCATCACTCAGTTGCTCAGCCAATTCCTGACACGCTTTATAAGTTCGAATATGCTCTTGCATCAGGGGGTAACAGATAAGCACTGCCTTTTCATTCATGGCAGCAGAATTCGGGGAGTGATAGATCCCGAATTTTTCCCTTTCTAGTTCATCAAAATATAAAGGTTCCATAACTGCTTTTAGTCCTGAGATACCTTGGTAAAACCTAGTTTTTGTTTTATTTTTGCTGTCATCCGATTAAGAATTGTTTCATCAGGCGGTACGATCTTTTGCTTAGTTGCTGTTTCCGATAACTCGAACTGATGGGCTATTTGCTGCAAATTATCCATTACCATTGCCCTTAACTCTAGCATTACGCCAAATCGCCTTTTGATTAATGATACCACTTCAATTGATAACAAAGAATGACCACCAATTTCAAAGAAATTGTCATATAAACCAACCCGGTCAACTTTTAATATAGCTGACCAGATACTCGCCAAAATAATTTCACTTTCTGATTGCGGCGCCACAAATGATTCACGAGCAACACCGGATGCCATTGGATCAGGCAGTGCCAGTCGATCGATTTTTCCATTTGGTGTGACAGGTATTGTCACCAGCTCAATAAAATATTGTGGGATCATATAGTTAGGTAAGTGGTTGCGCAAAAACTTTCGAATTTCTGTTGCCTTTACATTTTGCTTATCGGTCACATAATAAGCAACCAGGCGTTTATCAATTTCATCTGTTCCTCTAATGTCAACAACTGCTTGTAAGATAGCTTGATAATCACTTAGAACACTCTCGATTTCACCTAACTCAATGCGAAAGCCCCGGATTTTAACCTGATTATCAAGACGGTAGAGGTATTCAATATTGCCATCGGCATGATATCTGACCTGATCACCAGTTCTATACAATCTAAGCGACTCGCCGTCCACCATAATATCGGTCACAAATCGCTGTTGTGTCAAATCTTCGCGATTAAGGTAACCCGATGTCACTCCGGCCCCGCCGATATACATTTCACCTGCAACCCCGATTGGTTGAAGTTTATTGCTCTCATTAAGAATATAGATTTGAGTATTGGCTATCGGTTTTCCGATTAAAATGGTTTGCTCCTTATTGGTCACTTGATAAATAGTTGACCAAACCGTTGTTTCTGTCGGGCCATACATATTCCATAAGCTGGAGACATAATCTAATAGCTCAGCGGCTAAATCGCTGGGGAATGCTTCACCACCACACAGAACTTTGAAATTTTCTTGTTTGTGCCAGCCTGCAGCTAACATTATGCGCCAGGTAGCAGGCGTTGCTTGCATCACTGTTACACCCGATGAGTCAATACGCTCTAATAGCTCGTTTCCATCCGTGGCCGTTTCAGCATCGACCAGTTCGATCCGGGCTCCGGTAATTAAAGGTAACAATAGTTCGAGCACGGCGATATCAAATGACAAAGTGGTTACAGCAAGAAGCACATCTTGCTCATCGATACCAGGCTGCTCGGCCATACTAGTTAAAATATTGGACACATTACCATGGGAGACTTTTACTCCTTTGGGTTTTCCTGTTGATCCCGAGGTATATATGACATAAGCGATGTTGTCAGTTGTCACAACGCATTCCGGCGCTATATTCTTACCACTTTCAATTCTAGTCCGAGCCTCATCCAGATAAAGTCGCGCACCGTTGGATTCGGGTAACTGTTCTTTTAATCCAAGCTCTGTGACCAGCAATGACACCTGTGCGTCATTTAGTATAAATTCAATTCGATCTTTAGGGTATTTAGGATCCAAGGGTAAATATCCTGCCCCAGCTTTGAGTACGGCAAGCATTGCGACAATCATTTCCGGCGACCGCTCAACACATAAACCGACTAAATCTCCGAGTTTTACCCCGATCCCTTGAAGATGAAGTGCCAGCTTGTTTGCTTTTTGATCTAGCTGACGAAATGTCAGTTCTTTTCCATTGAAGGACAGTGCTATTTTGTCAGGTGTGAGCGCCGCCTGTTTTGCGGTTAGCTGATGAATACATTCTCGCGGATAGTCCGACTCGGTTGCATTCCATTTTTTTATTGTTTGTCGCTCTGCATTGGTTAAAATGGGTAACGAGTCGATACTGTGGTTAATATCTTCGATGATGGCAGTAACCATCACTTGAAGGTGATTGGCCAATCGTTCAATTTGCACCGGATCAAAACGATTTGCATCATAAACAAAATCCAAAATAATTTCCGAACCCGGTTGAATCATAATATTGAGTGGGAAATTGGTTTTTTCCGCAAGGCGTACATCCAGCATTTCTAAGCGATCGGCTTGCTCATTTTTTTCCATCGGATAATTTTCAAAGATAAACAAGCTCTCAAACAGAGGCTGCCCATGAGTTATATCTCCCCAGCTGTGGATATTAACCAACGAGCTGTATTCGTATTCTCTCATTTCTAACTGCTGATTTTGAATATCTTTTAGCCAGAATAAAAAGCTCTGTTGCGCATCGATCTTAAGTCGAACCGGCAAAGTATTAATAAACAAACCTAACATTTGTTCAACGCCGGTTAACTCGGCAGGTCGACCAGCGACGGTGGCTCCGAAAACAATATCTTTTTCACCGCTGTAACGGCTGAGTAATATACCCCAAAGACCTTGAAACAAAGTATTCAAGGTTATTTGATGATTTTGAACTAAGCTTTGCAACTGAACGCTGCTCTGCTCAGTTATTCTAAATTGTTTTTCTTCAAAAGACTGTCGATCTGATTTTTCACCATATTCAATTGCCATTAATGAAATTGGCGCAGTAAAATTTGATAAATATTGTTGCCAGTATTTTTGGGCTTTATTTTGATCCTGCTTTTCTAACCAATCGATATAATCGTGATAAGGACGTAATGATGGAAAATCTATCGGTATGTTACTAGCTAACTTCTGATAGGTATCTAAAACCTCACTCAAAAGAAGAGACATTGACCAACCATCCAATAACAAATGATGATAACTCCAGACAAATCGAAATTGTTGTTCGGCAAACTGGAACAAACTAATACGCAATAAAGGCGGTTGGCCCAAATCAAAATGACAAGACTGATCAGCTGATAGAAAAGAATCAAACAGTGACATTTTCTCAGATTCAGAATGTGAACGCCAGTCCTGGAAATCAAATGGCAATTCTGTCTTACGAAAAACAACTTGAAGATTACTATCTAAACCAGCCCAGTAAAAAGCTGAACGCAATATCGGATGTCGATCGACGACTAATTGCCATGCTTGTTTAAACAAGCCAGGCTTAACCGCCGAATTAAAGGTCGCATGATATTGCTCAAAATAGAATCCAGATTCTGGCTCTAACAAAGAATGATAGACCATGCCTTCTTGCATTGGAGACAGCGGATAAACATCCTCAATATTATTTAATGGTGAAGATTGGTTGGTAACCAGAGAAACCAGGTAATTCAATTTTTCAGCATTTAATTTGGCCAGTGGAAAATCTGAGGGAGTAAAACCACCTGCTTGCGGTAACAAGCAATGTTCAACTAAAGCCAGTAAACTACCGACAAATTTATTTGCAAGTTTTTTAATATTCTTTTGGCGATGCATATTGACGCTATACGCCCACTCGATTGTTAGCTTACCTTTGACAATCCAGGCATTGATCTCCAGTAAATGTTGTCTTTGTCCGTCAGAACTGCAAGTGGTTCCACTGGATTCTTGAGCCAGTTTAATCAGTGAATTGTCATCAAACATTTGATCAAATTGGCCAAGATAATTAAACAAGATTTCAGGCTGCGATAATTCTTTCAATGAGGCTTTGACATCTTCACTGGACAGATAACTAAGAATACCAAAACCAATCCCTCGATTCGGAATACTACGCAACTGTTCTTTAACCGACATTAAGGATTGCGCAATTGAATCATCTGGATTTAGCTCCAAAGTCAAAGGATACATCGCTGTGAACCAACCAATAGTTCGCGAAAGATCGAAAGATCCATTTAATTCTTCACGGCCATGTCCCTCCATATGCAATGATAAAGAAGGATTCCCTGTCCATTGATGAAAGGCTTGCACTAATGCGGTTAATAAAACATCGTTAATCTGAGTATTATAAGCTGACGGCACCTCTTTCAATAAGCATTGAGTTTGCTCCCGGGTTAAACTGACTTGCAACATTTGTTGCGATTCTCGAGTGTTGCCACCGTGATTACCTTTGTCGATCGGGAGACCCACCGCATTTTTAGATAATGACTGCCAAAAGGGTAATTCTTGTAATATCACACTTGATTTGGCGTAAGCCTGTTGTTTATTCGCCCAGTCTTTGAATGACAGGGTTTTTTCTGGTAGTTGAGTTTGCTCGCCGGCCTCAAGTTGTCGATATAGTATTTCTAAATCTTCAAGTAATATGCGCCAGGAAACACCGTCAATGACCAAATGGTGAATTGCGATCAATAGTCGTTTACTTTCAGCCTCACCATAATCAAACAGCGCGACTTGCATTAATTTTCCAGCTTCAAGATTGAGACCAGCTTGCAGTTCACTGGCTTTTTCTTCAATGTAAATTTTTTGTTGAGATTTTTCAATCAGGGCTAGCTCGACAACTTCAAATGAGAGTTTAGCAGATGATTTATTATATTGTTGCCAGCTTTCATTTTTTATCGAATAACAAAAACGTAGTGAATCATGATGAGATAATAAAGTTTCAAAACACTGTTTCAATAACGAGATTTGAGTGGTCGCAGGAAGTTCCAACAAATAAGCTTGATTCCAATAATGGCGTGCAGAAAAATTTTGTTCAAAAAACCACTGCTGTATCGGCATTAGAGGAACATCGCCAACAACCGTGCCCTGCTCTGCTTTTATTTCAGTTTTGTTTTTGGTAGATGACGCAAGCTCTGCGATGGTTGGATATTGAAACAACATTTTTGGAGTCAAATGAATGTTATGCTGCTTGGCGCGTGCAATAATCTGAATACTAAGAATTGAATCACCACCCAGCTCAAAAAAATTCTGATGCACACTGACTTGCTCTAAACGCAAAACATTACACCAAATCTCAGCGAGCCGTATCTCGACTTCATTTTTCGCAGCAACAAATTCTGAACATACAGTTAAACTTTCTGAGTCTGGTTTGGGTAATACGTTACGATCTATTTTACCATTCGCGGAGAGAGGCATCTTATCTAACATAATGTAATAAGCGGGAACCATATAAATCGGTAGGTGTTGTTTCAAGTACTCCCTTATTTCACTGTTAGGAAGCGAGCCTTGCATGTTTAAAACCAGGTAGGCAACCAGGCGTTTTTCGCCTGGCTGGTCTTCGCGCATTAAAACTATCACTTCTTTTACCAATACCATTTGATTAAGAACCGATTCAATTTCGCCTAACTCAATCCTGTAACCATGAATTTTTACCTGATGATCGATTCTACCTAAAAATTTAAGTCCACCATCGGGCAAGTAACTCACTCGATCACCCGTTTTATACATGCGCGCATTGCTTAATTGGCTAAAGGGATCCGTAACAAAAACTGAATCAGTTAAATCAGGTTGATTCAGATAGCCTTTCGCCAACCCAATTCCTGCTACATAGAGCTCACCAGGCACACCGATCGGTATTGGTTGACGATTTTGATCTAATACATAGGCCTGGGTATTATCAATTGGGCGACCAATGCTTGGGTCGCCTTTACCTGTTAGAGTGATGTCGATTTCGGTAGCGGTTGAAACCACTGTATTCTCCGTCGGTCCATAATGATTAATCAACTTAAAGGGAATGTTTTTACAACTTGGCGAATGTAATTTATCACCCCCGGTTAATAGGTATCTCAATGCCAGATCGTCATTAATATTTTCCGCTAAAACAACCTCGGCCATAGGCGTCGGCATAAAACACAAGCTGATTTTGTTTTTTGCTAACCAATCTAGTACCGCTGAGGGGGACAAGCGCACTTCATCATCGGGAATATGTAAGCTAGCACCCGCGCACAAATAGGGCCATATTTCCCAAACTGACGCATCAAATCCCAAGCCTGCCATTAAGCTGGCCCGATCACTCGATGTGACTTGATAACTTCTCTGGTGCCAATTAACCAGATTACTGAGACTCAGGTGTGAAATTTCTACTCCCTTTGGTACTCCAGTCGAACCTGAGGTATAAATAACATAGGCAAGATCTTGTGGTTTTACATCGTTACGTATGTTTTGTTGTGAGCTGTTATCAAGCTCGTCCCATATTTCATCTAGCAATATAATCTCTGGATTACAACCCACAATATTCGTAGATAAAGCACGTTCAGTAATAATTATTGGTGCCTTAGCGTCCGAAAGCATGTATTTTATTCGTTCTATCGGATATTCTGGATCGATAGGTAAATAACCCCCACCCGCCTTTAATATGGCAAGCAACGCAACTGGTAATTTTATCGAGCGAGACAACAAAACAGCAACACACACACCTGGAGAAATATCATTACTTTGAAGTAATTCAGCCAGCGCATTCGCTCTATTATTAAACTCCAGATAATTTAAACTCACTGATGTATCGCTCAAAGCCATCAATTGACCATCTTGCAACGCGATTTTTGCAACCAAATCTTGCACACGAATTTGATGATCAAAAGTGATATCTGTTTTGTTCCACTCGACTAATAATTTTTGTCTTTGAGTTTTATTAAGCAGTGAAATGTCAACTAGTTTCTGCTCGGGTTCAACAGCAATATTCTCAAGTATATTTTTGATGCTCTCCAAAATCCCTTCGACAGTCGGCAAATCATAGAGCGATAAATCAAACGTACAATTAAGCAGCATTTTCTCTGAAACTTCAACACCAAGCGTTAATGGATAGTTAGTCTCTTCCCGGTAACATTTATTTTCAACACTAAAGCCAAGTGAGATTTCTTTATCATCGACTGACGGATAATTTTCAAAAACAACAATAC
>CAZOBX010000148.1:9765-14597 GCA_964578045.1 uncultured Kangiella sp.
GCATTTTTGCACTTCCACTAATGGACTATATTCGAACTCTCTGGATTCAAGTTGTTGCAGCTGAATGGTATTTAGCCAGTCAAATATTTTATCTTCATCAATAATTTTTACCCGAACGGGCAATGTATTAATAAATAAACCGATCATTTCTTCTACGCCAACTAGATCTGCTGGCCTTCCGGAAACAGTGCTGCCAAACACCACATCCTGCTCACCACTGTATTTACTTAACAAAATAGCCCATGCACCTTGAATCACTGTATTTAAGGTTATTTGATTCTGACGTGCTAGCCCTTGTAACATGGCGGTAGTGTTTTCTGATAATTCTATCGAAATCTTTTTATGCACAGGCTGATCGTCAACTTGTGCATTTAGGTTATTAACAGCAATAGAAGTTGGTGTCGAAAATCCTTTTAGTACTTTTTTCCAATATTGATTACTCTTGTTGCTGTCTTGCTTTTGTAACCAAACGATGTAATCCCGATAGGGAAAGATGGCCTTGAGCTGGAAATCCTTTTGTTGTATGAAAGCTTTATAAAGAGAGAACACCTGATTGAAAACCAGTGGATCAGACCAACCATCTAATAATAAATGATGAAAATTCCAGACATAAATAGTTTCATCATTAGCAATTCGAAACAACGCCATATTCATTAGAGGGGCTTTCTTAATATTAAAGCCTCTTTGGCGAGTCTGTAGTAAGTATGCCTGAAGTTTTAACTCTTGTTGTTCTGTTGGAATATCCCGCCAATCATCCTGCTGCCATTCAAGCTCAACATTTTTTCTAACCACCTGAAGTGGTTTATCTTTGCGCTCCCAGATCACTAATGTTCTCAAAATCGGATTATGTTCAACTACACGTTGCCATGCACGCTTATATTTTTCTACATCCAATTGTCCCTTAAATGTACAGCTATACTGTTCAAAATAAGAGGTTGAATTAGGATCAGATAAAGTATGAAACAACATCCCTTCCTGCATCGACGACAAGGGATAAATTGCTTCAATATTTTCTTTATTATTACTCAAAATATTATTAATCCTGTAATATTAATCATCAAGTAAATCTAACAATTCATTCAGATCTTCTTGGTTCAAATTGGCTTCCGGAAAATCCGATGCGGAAAAACCGCCTGAATCCGGCAACAGGCAATGTTCTATTAATTGACGTAACGCCGCGAGCGTGTCATCTGCCAATTTTTCAATCGTTTTGCTAAAATGGATATTATCGCTATATACCCAGTCAAACCTTAACTGGTCATCCAATATCATTACATCGATTTCAATTAAATGGCTTCTAGGTCCACTTAAATCGTGCAGCGGGCTCTTAACTTCATCGACCATATTAAATAGTGATTCGGAATTCTCTCGAGTATAAAATTGACCAAGATTGTTATATAGAATATTAGCCTGGTTAACTCGGGTTAGTTGGTCAACCAAAACAGGGTCGTTACTAAGATAACGTAGAATAGAATAACCGATGCCTTTTTCAGGGATCGCTCTTAACTGTTCTTTAATTGACTTGATACAGTCACCAGCATTAATTTTCTCATAGCTTAATGCCACTGGAAAGTAAGAGGTAAACCAGCCGACGGTTCGAGACAGATCAATATCATCATTAATTTGTTCTCGACCATGCCCTTCCATTCCGATAGTTAAAATAGAATGCCCCGTCCAGGCAGTAATAACTTGTGAGATAGCAGATAACAATAAGTCATCAATTCTCGAATTATAAACCGTAGGCACCTTTTTCAACAATAACTGTGTTTCATCGAGAGATAGTGAGACCCTGTATTTTTTCTGCGAAGCTTCACTATTATTGCCATTGGCAATGTCTACCGGTATCTCAAAAATATTCTTATCCGGCATTGATGTCCAATAGTCGATTTGTTTAGTAAGGGTTTCCGATTGCGCGTATTTTATTAGAGCTTGAGACCATTCTTTGTAAGAGGTCGTCTTGGCAGGCAATGCGATCGTTTTTGACGACTGAAATTGCAAATAAACCGTTTCAAGATCTTCCAAAATCGTTGACCAGGAAACCAAGTCAACGGCTAAATGGTGGACCGTGATAAATAACCGGTCGTGTTGATAACTCCTCGGCATTTTGAAATGACAAACCGCCATGAGTTTTGCTTGTTCTAATTTTAGACTAGCTTGTAGATGAGTGGTTTGGCTAACGAATGAGTTGCGGATCTCAGAGAAAGATTGGCCTGACAAGTCTAGCCGATCAATTTTAAACAACTCCAACCGCTCAACAATCTTTTGACTCCATTGTTGATTTTTCTTTACAAAACATGATCTCAACAGATCGTGGTGAATAAGAATTTGATCCATTGCCTGCTCGACTAATGCGATATTCATATCCTTAGGGATCTCAAGCATAAATGCTTGATTCCAATAAGCGGGGTTTGGTAGTTCTCGTTCAAATAACCATTGCTGAATTGGTGTCAGTGGCACTTCACCAGTTACTAACCCTTGCTCTGCAGTGGTAATTAATTCTGTTTTTGCTACTCTGGCTAACTCAGCAATGGTGGAGTGTTGAAAGATCTGTTTTGGGCTCACGTAAATCCCGAGATTACGAGCGCGCGCAATGATCCGAATACTTAGTATCGAATCGCCCCCTATTTCAAAGAAGTTATCGTGAATACCGATGTTTTTCACAGCCAAAACAGAACACCAGATTTCAACCAATTTTTCTTCTATTGGATTTTCCGCAACGGCCAACTCTGCCTCTATTGTCGTTTGTCGTGGATCTGTATCAGGCAAAGCTTCTATATTAACCTTTCCATTCGGTGACAAAGGGATATCTTCAATAAAAATAAATGACTGCGGGACCATGTAACCTGGCAACGATTCTTTGAGTAAGTTTTGCAACTCATTTATCGACAGTGGTTGTGCTCTACTAGCCACTATATAGGCCACCAGGTGTAACGAATTTTCTTCAGCAGGGTAATCACTCAACTGTCTTTGTCTGGCAATAACAACAACATTATCAATATCCTCATGCCTGGATAAAGCCGCTTCAATTTCTCCCAGTTCTATACGATATCCTCTGATTTTTACCTGGTGATCGGTGCGACCACAAAACAAAATTCTAGCATCCGGTAAATATCGAGCTAAATCGCCGGTTTTGTATAACCGGCCGCCACTCAAATTAAAAGGGTTCTTGACGAATTTTTCATCACTCAATGCTTGTCGATGCAAATAACCGCGAGCGATCCCCGCACCTCCAATATAGATTTCGCCAATCACGCCTATAGGAACGGGGTTTAATCCTTGATCTAAAATATAGATTTGTACATTATCGATCGGACGTCCGATAGAAACAGGTTGATTTAAATTGTCGGCTGTAAATTGATAAACTGTACTCCACACACAGCCCTCAGTTGGACCGTATTCGTTGAATAAACCAGTATTCGGCATCACCTGAAAGTGTTTATATGGCATTGAGTGGGGACAAGACTCACCTGCCACTATCACACAATCAAGCGAATCAAGTTGTCCGCTTTGAGAAAGCTCTAACATCAGTGAATATACTGAGGGTAAACACAGCAAATGGGTAATTTTTACCTGTTTGATCAGCTCGCAGAGAAAATCGACATCTGTTTCTACTCCAGCCTTGGGCAAATGTAGTTCGCCGCCAGAGCATAATGTCCAGAATATCCCTGCGACCGAACTATCAAAGGAAAACGAAGATAACAGTAAATATCGCCCAATTGGCTGTTGGTAATAACCTATTCTAGCAAGCGTTGAGTGAACCAGGTTTGCATGGGTCACCATCACGCCCTTAGGTTGACCGGTTGAACCTGAGGTATAGATGATGTAAGCAATATTATTTGAAGTTGCGCGAGATGGAGGGGATGTTTTAGCGTGCAATGCAATCTTTGACCACTCTCGATCGAGTTGGATGACCTTAGCCTTACAATCAGATAACCTATCAAGTTGTTGATTACTGGTTACAATGATAGAGGTTTGAGAATCTTCAAGCATATAGCTGATTCTCTGGCGTGGATAATTGGGATCTAACGGCAGGTAAGCTCCGCCCGCTTTGAGGATCGCCAGGATTGCTATAAACATTTCTGTGGATCGCTCTAAACAGACGCCAACCAACTTGTCACTGATCACTCCCTGTTTTTGCAGGTAATGTGCCAGTTGATTAGCTCGTTCGTTTAACGCCTGATAGGTTAGCTTATTATCTTGATCGACCAAGGCCAAGCTGTCAGGATACTTTTCAGCCTGCTGCTCTATCAACTGATGGATGCACCGATTAACATCAATATCGGTGCCGTTTTCATTCCAATCTCGAGTGATAGTTTGAATTTCCTGAGGCGTCATTAATAAAAGATCGTCAATCAACGCTTCCGGGTTATTAACGATATTTTCGAGTAACACTTGATAGTGTGCGATCATGCGGGCGATAGTGGCCTGCTCGAATAGCTCGCTGCTATATTCAAAATATCCTTTAATGCCTTGATCACTTTGGTAAAGACTAACAGTAATATCAAATACCGCGGTCCCACTATCGACTTCTTCGATGCTAACAGCCGCGTCTCCGATATTGTCTGGTGGCGGTGGAGTGTTTTGCAACGCAAACATAACCTGATAAATTGGATTCTGGTTTAGATTTCGATCCGGATGAACCTCCTGGACTATTTTTTCGAAAGGTAAATCTTGATTTGCATAAGCGTCGATAGCAACTTTATTTACCCTGGCCAATAACTCACAAAAATCAGGATTCTCGCTCAGTGAAGTTCTGAACACCAAAGTGTTAATAAAAAAACCGATCAGCGCTTCTGTTTCCTGCCGATTTCGATTGGCTATCGGTGTACCGA
>CAZOBX010000149.1:0-6740 GCA_964578045.1 uncultured Kangiella sp.
GATATGCAGCAAGCCATGTTAGATGTATTAAATAATCTAAATCAAGCGCCTCCCTTGCCTCTTGACGCGAGCGAACCGGTAGTTTCCGCAGCAGGAAGTGGACCACAAGCACCGAATGCTGCTTCGCTTTTGCTCCGTCCACTGGAAGGATCGGATATTAAGGATATTACGGTTTTTCAAAAGCTCATTGATAATGTGGTTGAACCACGATTCACTCGAATTTCCGGCGTCGGCAGAGTGAACCTAAATAGTCAAAGGCCCAGGGAGTTGCGCATCGAATTTGACCCATATAAAGCGGCATCTTTAGGTTTGCAGGTCGGCCAGATAACCTCCACCATCTCTCAGGCATCAAATGTATCAGGCGGTTTTGCAGAAGTCGGAAGAAGAAACTATACGGTTCGTTTTGCTGGCCAATATGATGTCAAAAATCTCGGCGAAATGATTATTGGTTACAAGAACAATCGACCCATATTTCTCAACGATATCGCAACGGTTAGTGATACTTTGCAAGACAGATTTGGTTTTACTTTACGAAACGGCGCTCCAGGTTATTACATCACCATTCAAAGGGCAAGCAATAGCAATACCGTCGAAGTGCTGGATGAAATTAATATCGCCATTAAAGAACTCAATGAAGGGCCACTCAAGGAAGTTGGACTCGCCATCGACCTCAGTTTTGATGCTTCAGTGCATATCAGAAATGCGCTCAATCTAGTTAAAAATAATCTGGGCATAGGTGTTCTACTGGCGCTAGGCATTTTATGGATGTTTTTGCGTGGTTTAAAACCCACTTTGATTATTGCCTTAACCATACCCATTTCACTGGCTGTTGCTTTCCTTGCGTTAAGCTGGTTTGGCCGCAGTTTAAACGTCATATCGCTTGCCGGATTAGCTTTTTCAGTCGGGCTTGTGCTGGACGCTGCGATCATTGTTCAGGAAAATATCGTACGTCTTCGAAGTGAAGGATTTAGCAATAAAAAAGCAGTCTTAAAAGGCACTCTTCAGGTGACAGGCGCCTTATTTGCGTCAACCGCGACCAGCGTTGCAATCTTTTTGCCCATTTTGACAATGCAAGGTATCGAAGGTCAGTTATTTTCTGATCTCGCTTTAACGCTTTCTATCGCGGTAGTGGCTTCGTTAGTCACCGCCATCACCGTAATGCCGGTGATCAGCCTCTACTGGCTTAAAGATATACCGAGCAACGACCCTTTCGTCCACTATTGGGACAGACTCTCCAGCTTAGTCATGAAACTGACTAACACCAATACCAAAAGATGGTTTTGGATCGCCGGATTGCTGGGGAGTTCAATGCTAATCACTGTCACCTTGATGCCCCGTACTGATTTCATGCCAAGGGCCCCTATCGATGGATTTTTCTTTTCTTTAGATATGCCGCCTGGGGGGAATTTAGCCTTTCTGGAAAAAGAGTTGGCGGAAACCGTCAAGAAAAGACTCGCCCCTTATTACCAAGGCGAAAAATCGCCAAAAATAAAAAGCTATAATTTTTACGCCTTTGGCGCAGGCAACAGCGGTGGTTTCATTTATGCCGACGATCCTTTGAGGGTCGAAGAATTAATGCAGGAGATCAGAACCAAAGTCTTACACGACTTGCCCGATACCCAGGTATTTATGTTTAGGGGTTCGATGATCAATGTCAGTGGCGGTGGCGGCGGGCGATCGATTATTTTAGATCTGCAAGGGCCGGATATTGAAGCACTAATGGATTCGGCGCGCGCTGGTTTGGCAGCCATAAATCAGGCGATGCCAACCAGCAGCGCCAGACCGGTACCAGGACTCGAGTTAGCCGAACCTGAATTGGAGCTCATTCCAAACGATAGAAGGATCACACAGGCTGGATTAAACCGAAGAAATGTAGCCAATACCGTTCGAGCCTTTACCGGTGGATTATTTGTCAGCGAATATTTTGACGGCAACGATCGCATGAACGTCATTTTACGCGGACAAAAATGGCACTCACCGGATGAACTGGCTTCGTTGCCAATATTTACCCCATTAGCCGGTATTCAAACCCTTGGTGAATTAGTCCAGATAAAAAGAACCGTCGGTCCAACCCAACTTCGCCGGGTTAACGGGAAAAGAACCATTAGCATTATTATTAATCCTCCATCGGATATGAGCTTGCAAGAAGCAATGGACATTATCAATCAGAAAGTTCTGCCAGAAATAAGAAAACAACTTCCAGCAAATGCTAGTCTGCAGCTCAACGGAAACGCCAATCGGATGGCGGATGCAATCACCGACATGGGCAACAATTTTTTGATTGCCATTATGATATTGTTTCTACTGATGACTGCTTTGTTTAAATCTGCCAGAGATAGTCTTATCGTGTTAATGGTCATGCCTTTAGCCGTTGCAGGCGGCGTTCTTTCACTCAGTTTGCTCAATGTTTTTACTTTTCAATCACTCGACCTTTTAACCATGATTGGATTTATTATATTGCTCGGTTTGGTAGTCAATAACGCAATACTTTTGGTTGACCAAACTCGCATTGCAGAAAATGAAGGCATGTCAAGGATAAAAGCGGTTAAACAAGCGGTCAGAATAAGAGCGAGACCGGTTTATATGAGCACTCTCACCAGCCTATTTGGCATGCTGCCATTAATGGCAATTCCTGGAGTGGGTTCAGAAATTTATCGAGGTCTTGCGACGGTTATTGTCGGTGGTATGGCAATCAGTGCCATATTTACTTTGATATTAATGCCGAGTTTCTTACAGCTCGATTTTCACTTAAACAAATTACTTGGAGTTAACCCAAGTCATCCTATATCGTCAACAAACACATAAGCCTGAGCAGTTGTGGGTTATAAATTATGTGGAGAAGAAATCTATGAAACATTCTAAAAAGACAAAAAATACACGCTTAGCAGTTTGCTTATCGATACTTAGTTTTATATCGACATCAATATATGCTGCTGAACCAGAAAAACAAGGGCCGCCTCCAAGTCCAGTCAAAATTGAATTGGTAAAGGCCTTAAATGAAATACCTTCTGCGACTATAATGGGAACTATTTACAGTCGAAATCAAGTTCAATTGACTGCTGGAGTAACCGGAAGATTAGAGTGGGTTGCAGAACCCGGCACCTATTTGCAACAAGGCGATTTGGTAGCGCAAATTGAATTACTGCCATTGCAATTAAGACAAGCAGAACGAAAAGCTCAATTTAAACGAGCGAAAATTAATCTTGTCTATTTAAAAAAAGAACTTAAACGTCAAAGTGAACTAAGACAAAATAAGAATATCTCGCAACTTCAGTTAGAACAAACCCAATCGCAGGTTGAACTCGCTGAGTCCGATTTAGAAATTGCAGATTTGCAACTGAAACAAATAAATGAACAGTTAACACGAGCGACCGTGCTCTCGCCCTTTGAAGGAGTGGTTACAGAGAGACTTAGACGTGCAGGATACGATGTGGGACGTAGCGATGTACTGGTTCAAATATTGGATACCAAGCGATTAGAAGCGAGAGTTTTTATACCGGTTAAATACTTAGCTTTTACAAAACCAGGAACTCCTGTCACCCTTTCCACCCAGGACAGTAATCAAAACGATATACAATTATTCGCTCAGGCAACGACAATTATTCCTTCGATCGATCCGCTTTCTCAAACCTTTGAAATGAGAATTAATCTTCCTGATGAAACCCAAACCTTTTGGTCTGCAGGACAGTTAATCAAAGTCAAAGTACCCATCGAATCATCAAAGATATCGCTAACAGTGCATCGTGACGCACTTATTTTACGAAGCGATGGAACCTATATCGTTAAAATCGATGAACAAAATAAGGCGCACCGATTAAAAGTTATCGTTGGCAAAGGACAGGACAATTGGGTAATGGTCACTGGCGAAATTAAGCTAGGAGATCGAATCGCGATACGCGGAGCCGAGCGTCTGACAGAAGGTCAACTGGTCATTATTCAATCAGATGCTATTGAGTCTGCTGGATAGTTTATACTTGGCGAGATATTTGACAAATTATTTTTTGCAAGTAAGATTCGAAACCAGTTAATAATATTTTAGTAATTCCTATCAAATCGTTTTTCAAACAGGAGCTTATGGAATGACCAATAATTACAAAAGAGAACAATTTAAGTAGCCTTCCATAAGCTAATCGCTCGGAAGGAACATGGAAAGCTTTCGAGTCAGATCTTTAATATTCTAAAGCTCTGGTCGGATATTTGCCAATCATCCCCTGATGAAAAAAAGCGGTGTCCACCAAAAATCTAAAAAGGCTCAGCGAGCCACAGTACGTCGCGAAACTAAACAGTTAGTTCGCAACTGCTTCAACTAGTGTATTTGAACACTGTCCAGTGACTAATCGTCATGATGAATAAGTGATGGCGCGGTGATGGTCCTGTAGAAATCAACTCCCTAACAAGACAGGTATGCTAAAGTCTAGATTAGTTTTCAAAGCTTTTGGATATTTAAAAAATGCATTTTGCAAAAATACTTTTTATTCTGTTGATTAATCTGACAATACTGTTTTCTTGCAATCACTCTACCAATGGTACAGATAACTCTTCGCAGGTAATCGACGAATTTTTGGTAGCAACAGAACCTCTGCCAGAACAAGGATTGAATATTCTGTTTATTGGCAACAGTCTCACCACTAGCAACGACCTACCTGGCATATTAAAGAGAATGCTTATCTTGGCCGATGTTGAAATAGGGGTGGTTGAATCCCAATCTCGTGGCGGCTTCGGATTACCGGACCATTGGGATAGAGTAGAAACCAGAGCTAGACTGGATGCTGATGGATGGGATATCGTAATCTTACAACAAGGACCATCTGCGACCGAAGGAAGACCTTACCTACTCGATTTTGTGCCTTTATTTTCAGATGAAATCACCGAAAGTGGTGGCAAGACAGCCCTTTATATGGTCTGGCCAAGCAAAGACCGTTTCTTTGATTTTGCGGGCGTGTCAGACTCTTATCAAACCGCTGCAAAGCTAGTTGATGGAATACTATATCCGGCAGGCGAAGCATGGCTTGCCGCCTGGCAGGCCGATCCAAGTCTCAAACTTTATGGCTCGGATAATTTTCATCCAAGTCTTTTGGGGACCTATCTAGCTGCACTAACTATGTTCGAGCAGATTACTCAAATGGACCTGAATCAATTACCCAATATTATTCCTGGGCCCGCTGGTGATGTTCAAATCGACCCTGCAATTGCGCTGATTTTGCAGAATGCTGCTAAACAAGCTAATCAAAACTTTGCTTTATACCCGTGATACCTCAAAATGCAGATTCCAGCAAGGCTATAAGTGACCATATTTGAGGCATGGAATTTTAGGGTTAGTTAATCTAACTCAAAATTTCATAACGAAGAAGATGGTTACTTATAGCCTTGCCCTTCGGGTGCTCAGCTAAAAAGCCTGCACAGCGTTGCAACTCTCGGTAAGGACTAGCCATTGTCTTCGAGTTGCGCCTTGTTCAAACATTTTAGCTGAACACTGGAACCTGCATTTTGAGGTATCACGGGTATATACTATCCTGAATCAACCTTAATGAAATAACAAAAAAGGTATTATGGTGCGATTACTTCCAATCCTATTACGTCTTTCGGTCACGCTTGTACCTTTTTACTGCCAAGGGAGCTTTAAAACTCACAGCATGAAGGTTGCTGATCAAACAATCAATATTACCCATTGGAACAGCGATGAAACCCAACAACATTTGCACTCTAAGTCCGATTCAACCATCATTTTACTTTCAGGACCAACCGACAATTGGAATTCAGATTCTGCCTGGTTCGCACGATTAGCGCCTAAGCTGGCTAAAAAACACCGAGTGATCAGCATAGACAGGCCGGGTCAAATTTTAGCCAGCAAACACGCCAAAGTTGGTTATACAAATTTTGGCTCAATACTTGACCAAACATTACAACAACTACAAATTAAGAAAATCAAAATTCTTAGCTTTGCCAGCGCTAACTTAGCCCTTAATCAATATCTCTCACAAACTCCAAAACAAACCATCGAAGCCATCATAATGATCGATCCGGATGTACTTTTGTCTTACTCAATAAGTCGTTATAAAAAAGATGCTCAGCCTTTCAAAAATAACTTGCTAGAATATATTACATATATCGAATCTGGAAAATATGCCAAGCGAGCAATACAGAAAAATACCAGTGAAAGATCGCACCTAAAGGCATTATCTAATGGTGACCAAGATACGGAATGGAATTATGTGGATAAAGTTTTTGCCACTCGATTAAACAAAAACAATCTGATCAATCTCTTTAAGGAAATTGCGGTCTACCATAAAGACCTCAATCAAGCATTTAAACAGGCATTTCCATCCGATATTCCTTTAGTGATAATTGATACAGATTTTGAACAAGCCTATATTGATCAATCAGATGACCCCGTTCTAAAGGAAGGTTTGCGTCAATGGAAGTCCGAAGCTACTCAATACTATAAGCAATTAGTGGGCAAGTCTGTAAAGGGACGATACATCCAACTAACAACCAGGGAACACTTGGTGCCGTTTTCTCAACCGGAACTGCTATTCGAACTACTCGATAATTAATCGATTGCGGTGAGAACTTCGATGTTGCTTTCTCTATTTTCCTGAATGGTGAAAATGACCTGCTTGCCTTTTACAGAGAAATAACGTAAATACTTTTCATCAAATGGAATAATCAACTGCCGAGTCTGGCTAAGGATATTATAACTAAACAGCCCTTTTCCCTGCTCCTCTGCAGAAATATAATAA
>CAZOBX010000149.1:6750-14458 GCA_964578045.1 uncultured Kangiella sp.
ATATAATAAAGCTCGTTTCCTGCCAATTGCCAGCTGATCCAATTGGTTCCATCAAATTCATCGAATAATTTAGTCGGTTTAGAAAATCCCGACTTAGTATTCTTGTCGGGTGCCGATATCCAAATACCCGACTGATGAATTTTAGAAAAATATAGGTCACCATTTTCGCGCTGATTGGCGCTATATCCTCCTTCAAAAGTAATCTGTAAATGCTTGCCACTCGATAAAAAATATTGCCATATCTGCCACTCTCCAGATTTTTCAGAAGAATAAAATACCGAATCCCCAGCCCATGCCCAATTTGCCACATAAGCTTTATGGGAGTTGTCAATGATCCGTTGGATCGATTGGCTTGCAACCTCTAACAAATAAATTTCGTCATGATGTTGAAACAGAATAGAACTGTCATCTGGCGACCACTTTAGCGGTGTAACCCCGAGCGAAACCGGTGAGTCAGATTTTTTTTCGCTTTGTCCATTTTCATCTTTTATCCAGATTTGCCTTTTACCGGAACGATTGGATAAATAGGCTACGCTATTATTCGTATTGGCATAACTGGGCATTAGTTCATCCGAGGTATCACTGGTAATTTGTGCGATTTTTTGTCCTGTTTCGAGATCAAAGGAAAACAAATTAAGGTCAATATTAGAGCGGATAAACAGAATTCTTTTCCCTGCGCTATCGGTGCTAAAACTGTAAGAATCTTTACCAATCGGATAAAAAATCTCGCTCTTATTATTAAAATGATCGTATCGATACAGTTTGTTATCAATTGTTAACAAGATGCTTTCAGTATTACCAAGCCAACTAATGCCGGATATGTTTTCATTCAACCGGTTGCTCGAAATAATCTTGTCCGTTTGGGTATCATAAACTCGTAAGTCCAACTCAGTCGCCGACAAATATCTGGCGACAACAATTCTGCTACCGGATAGGTTACCAGCAATAAAATGATCACCTCTAAAATTTCCCTGTTGTGGCGGAAGGCTTAATTGGGTTATTCGTTTTGAAGCCAACGAATAGCTATGCACTGAATAAGGTCTGTCGAATGAAGGCCTGGAATTAAAGTATATTTTTTTGCCATTTGCGTTCCACGCCAAGTTCACTAACGCGCGGTCAGAACAATCCATTATTTTTTGGTTACTGATTAAGTTCTTATCTGAATCGAGTTCAATCAAATTGATAGCACATTGACGTTCATGAATATTTTTCCAATAGCTATACAATATTTTTTTCGAATCAGGACTCCAGGCTAGTTTCAGCAGATAGGTCGGAGTTTCGGTTACCTTTTTAGTTCGTCGAGTAACCGGGTCAATCAAAAATAAGTACTCGTCACCGGTCCCTTTTTCTGAGTGTGCAAATGCAATACTTTCTCCGTCCGGCGAAAAGCCTGCTAATTTTTCAATCCCTGGAGAATGAGTTAAGGTCGTTTGGACAAATTCGATTGAACCACTCTTTGAGCCTGTTTTTTGCCATATATAGCTGACAAATATAGCCCCGGTAAAAACCACAAAAAGAATCACTTTAAGACTGGCGAAATCGAATCCACTACTTTTAGCGTTTTTATTATTTTTCTCAATAAACAGGCTCTTAATCTCCGGACGGTCCTGCTGCTCCATTCTGGTATTTGGTCTAGTCTCGACTATCAGTCGATAACCCACTTTGGGTATTGTTTCTATTCTGGGCGCAGGTTGGCTGGAAAGAGAAAGTAGCTTTCTAAGCTGAGAGATAGAACGGCTAATGGCATTATCACTAATCACCTGGCCTTGCCAGACTTCGGCGATTAAAACGTCTCGACTGATAACTGTATTTTGATTTTTGAACAAGTAATCCAAAACGTCGACTAATTTAGGCTCAACCTGAATACATTCATCACCATTAATTATCTGACGAGCTTCTAAATCAAGCCAGAGACTACCTAATTTTATATCTGTATTTTTTGAATGCATACCAATGTTACGGAGCTAAGCGGTTGATTTTAATGCTATCACATGTTCATCATCTGTTCATCACTGTTTCCTTGTGGCTATACAAAGTGCAATGAATTTTACTTAGGTTATTTGGCGGTCGTTGATCTTTCCTGTTCCTCTAGGTTAGAGGTATAACAGCTGATCAGACCTCACAATCGCAGTTTCTCCTCTAATCACTCAGGATAACTCTATGACATTCGCAATCAACGATATATGGCCGCTTTATACCCGAGGCCTTACTGGTGTGCATGAGCAGAGCTATAATATCGAGGCAAGGTTGCATACCAATAGCTGGCTATTGAAAGCAAGCTCAACGCTGAGAGCCGCTAAAACAGTTGTGCTGGGTGGCTGTTGTTTTCCAAACTTGAGGTTATTCGGCAGGCTCACTTGCAACTGATTGGTTCACTGGAAAACTTTTTAGCAGTGAACTGATACCCGCATTAATCTGTCCTTGACTATCTTCGTAGCTGGACTTTTTTTTGCTTGCGCTTATCCTGTAAACGGGTTTTCGAGTATCCAGATCAACGATATTGATCATCAAAATGGTAAATTCTTTATCCGAGGCATCGAGATACCTAAACGTATTTTTTTGCCCTGAAATTGGTTCCAGTTTTAATCCCTCTTCCACTTTAATACCCAAAACGTATTGAACTTCTAGATCGGCTCCAGCCTCCACCAGGCGAAGCCCTTTATTATCAAGAGTGATCATTAGTGCCATATTTATTTTTTGTTTTATTGTTTCAGATTTTGAGCGTACTTTTAAGGCTCTAATCGAGTAGGTATGGTATTGTTCGAAAGGCGCATTCTTGTTCACCGAAAATTCGACCTGCTTGATCTGATCTTGATCCTTATCGTTGCCATTTTTCTGCAACCTGAATTTTAACGACAGATTATTTTTAGAATCAGCCTTTCTTAAACCTTCTTCTAAAGTAATTTTATTTGCCTTTATCAATTTATATAAATGTTGATCGAAGGTCTGATTAACCTTGTCTTCAGCTCTTTCCATTGCCTGTTTAATTTCTTCTATCTTGCCGTATTCTATTAGTTCTTTTACATAGGGAGTAACTTGCATCATTTCCACAGCTGCAACACGGCGATTTTCTATTCCAATACATAACCTTTGAGCGACAATCGCGCGCAAGTTAAGCGCCAGATCTTGAAGAATTTGCTTTTTGGCTTCTTCGGGAAAGAAATTAAAAATCCTTTCTAAAGCCTGATGAGCATTACTCGCGTGCAGCGTAGCCAGGCATAAATGACCGGTTTCCGCATAGGTTAAGGCTTGCTTCATGGTTTGCCGGTCTCTAATTTCACCGATTAGTATGACATCCGGCGCTTCTCTCATCGCGTTTTTTAAGGCGATTTCAAAAGAATCCGTATCAACGCCAACTTCTCTTTGATTAACCAAGCTCATTTTATTTTTATGAGTAAATTCGATAGGATCTTCGATAGTCAAGATATGGCCGGCTTGATTAGTATTGCGATAATCGATCATGGAGGCGAGCGTAGTCGATTTACCGGTACCGGTCGAGCCAACCAGTAAGATCAACCCACGCTCCAGTAAAATCAAATCTTTTAGGCCAACAGGCAGACCCAGTTCTTCAATTGACGGAATTATTTTTTTAATGTAACGAACCACCATGGCTGGTTCGCCACTTTGTCTGAATACATTGATCCTGAATCGTCCCAAGGATTCTATTTTAAGAGATTTATTAAGCTCTTTTTCAACCTCAAATTTGGCGATTTCTGACTCATCTAGAATCGAATAAATTAGTTCATGATTGCTAGCTTCATCTAATCGGAAATCCCTTATAGGACGTATTTTCCCTTCCACTTTGACTAAGGGTTCGCAATCTATGCTGATAAACAGATCGGATGCCTGTTGTACCACCATTGCAGCTAATAATTCAATCAAGTCCATAAAATACTCTATCTATTGTTTTAATTGGCAGGCATATCACAAAACACCTTTTATCTACCGCGTTTCAAGACGATCGCTTCTATTATCCTACTACAATTCGGGTCCGTAATAGAATAAGCTTTTCAGCGATAGCAGATTTAATTTATATGACGTCTTACAATATATATTCCCAATTGCACTATATAAATATAATATTATAGACTAATATGTGATATATGGTAGCTTTAGGTTTACATGATAAAAATAATCAACTAGCGTCAAGTGAGAGGACCGCAAAAAACATCAACGGAGGGAATAAATTGTGATTAACCATCAAACGATTACTGAAACTTTGACCGATTTACTTCCCGAAGACGTAGAACTTAATGTTACCGATGACTCGCTTGAATATATTGCACGATTCAACTGGCCCATTGATTCAGATCCCCAGCGTCCCCATAAACGTTCTAAGACCGTACTACTTAAAATTCATGAAAATGCCATGCGCGATTTTCTGGAAGTTGGTAATAAATTAGAAGCCAAAACCTTGATCGACCTGGAAACTTACTTTAAGAATAAATTGCAACTTTTTCAACCGGATCATAATCGACCAAAAGGACAACCAGAACCTGTGGAAAAATGGGAAATCGGTTCTTTGCATTTTATTGGTAGCCAAAAACCTCTAAAGGGCGTTAAGCGACGAATGTTTTAACCTTCACGTCTCACCCATCCCGGGTTTTTACCAAATTGTTTGTTAAAAGCACGAGAAAAAGCGGCCTCCGATTGGTAACCAACCTGTTCTGCAACGTTACTCACTTTATCGCCCAATTTCAACTTTTCCCAGGCCTTCTGCATACGCCACCAGTTAGTGTATTGATTAACAGTCCATTCACTTTTCAATTTAAAGTATTTTGAAAAGCTAGTGCGAGACATACCCGCTTCAATTGCAAGATCAGCTAATCCCCATTTTTTCTCAGGTGACTGATGAAATGCCTTAATCGCCCTGGCCAATCGAGGATCGCCGTACAAAGCCAATAGCCCCACCTGTGTTTGCTGTTGCTCGATATGATGGCGAAGCGCATAAATAAAAACCAATTCAGATAGACGGTTAAGTGTCTCAGATTGACTTTGTTGGTAGACCAAACTCTCATTAAGCAGCAACTCTTTCAATTGACCTAACCAGGGCGCTTTTTCATCGTTTCTAATCAACAAAACAGGCGGTAAAGCACTGAGCAATTGATTTTGATAAAGATGCATCATGCTGACTTCCCCACACAACATTCCAGTCCCCTGGCGCTCTGTCGAATAAGCCAGATGGGCCTGCTCTCCCTGTTGCGCCTCGATGGGCCACATCTTATGTTCTAACTCTCTGGGGAAAATGATCAGATCGCCGGCATTAAATTCCGTCTGCAGATAACCCGGTACATTGAGCATACAGCTTCCAGTCGTCACAAGATGAAAACAGGTTTTTCCCAGGGTATGTTCCAGTATGACCCAATCTCCACACACTTTGGCATTGTGGTATATCTCAACCTCTAACTTCAACAGAGAGACAAAATCACTAAACGCACTCATCAGTTCTGACCTTTTATCCTTTTATCCTTTTATCCTATTAATCTTGTACGTTTAAGCAGCTAACTCGTACATAATATCATTTATCGTACAGAACTATTAGCGTAAAGTAACCTTTCTAAGCAAAAATAATGACCCTTAAACATACAGCGGAGATAAAAAATGCACGATTTCAAATTCCATACCCCGGAAAATACCAGTGGCGAGGCCAAACAGATCCTGACCGATGTGCAGGCCAAATACGGTTTTGTGCCGAATCTATTCGCCTATATGGCCGAAGCACCTTATACCATTGAAGCCTATGCCATGTTAAACGATTTGTTAGCCAAAACGGGATTGACTGGCGCGCAACAACAAATAGCCCTGCTTGCGGTAAGTAGTTACAACAACTGTGATTTTTGCCGAGTGGCCCATCAGGCTTTTGGAAAAATGAATCAAGCTAACCCACAAACACTACAGGCGATAATAGAAAATACAACAATAGAAAATGCCTCGGACAAGGCCTTGGTGGATATGGTCATTGCGATCGTCGATAGTCGCGGCTGGGTGAGTGATGAACAATTGCAAAGCTTTTTTGACGATGGTTTTGATAAACGGAATGTCTATGATTTGATTTTAATCGTGACCATTAAAACCCTTTCCAATTATTCCAACCATCTCACTAAACCAGAAGCCAATGAACAACTCAAGGCAATGATTTAGTTTTTCGACACTTTGAGTAATCCTGGTGATTCATTTGCACGGAGCAATTGTGCTTAATTGCTCCTGAATGGCTACCGCTTTTTCTAGCTGTATCCGTCCAAGGAGCAAATAAACGGGTTCAGCCAAAATTAATGAGTGTGTCCAGTCGCTCCAGATCATTGAGTACACGCCAAATACCTCCACCTTGCTCTACTCTGGCCTGCCACTCCAGCAATCGTTTTTTATAGTCTCTTGGATCGATATTATCGGAACGCAATTTTGTCACGTTTAACGCGACCACATTAATTCCCTGAACATTGATCGGAAAGTCTCGGATATGTCCTTTGACCAAATCCTCCTCGAGATCAGAAAATATCAAAACATATTTTTCGCCCGCCTGGGTTTCATTCACAAAATCGGATGCTTGAATAAGGCCACCGGTGATATCGGTATTGCGACTACCATATTTAACACTGGCAATAAACTGATCAACCTTGTGTTTAAATAATCGTTTTTGGTCATTAGCTGTACTCGGGCGTAAATCAAAAGTTGCTTTAGCAATGATGTCTTTTTCGCTAAAACTACCGCTATCGATCCTGGCGATAGCGATCGAGTCGCCGCTATTAAGGGTCGCCAGCAAATAGTTCATGATCGCTTGAGCTTTGGCCAGCTCTTCAGTATAGGTACCAGAAGTGTCCAAAAGAAGATACACGGCTTTGTTGGTAGGTTTGTGGGTATCGCAAGCCGCTAACAATAAACTGACGACTATAACCATGGCGACGGTTATTTGTTTAACCATCTGTTTTCCAATTGAAGGTTTCATATATTTCTCCTTTTTGATTCAGGTTAAGCGGAACGGTCTAAATTAAAATCCGCTTCATCGGATTTAGACCGTCTTTTATTTTTAACTAATCGTTCAATACTTAATGGCACCATAATAATTAGATCAAACAGGTGTACAAACATCTTAAACATATGATGAATAAACCCTCCTGACATTCTTAGTATTATTCTAAGCACACGGATCAAACCGATCACCAATAGTCCAACCACAATCCTTAACGAGTGAATAAACGATTCAAGAGGAATAGCGATAAAAGCCAGCGCAAAAGGTAGAATAAACCCCATCACCATTTGTCCAATCGAAGGTATCCATCGAAACTGCGCTTCCACAATACCACTGGTTGTTCCAGCATTAATCAGCGACTGTTGCAGCGCTTCTCGGTCCAAAGCGAGCAAGTCACGCATGTAGGCCAATGATGATTCAATGGTTGCCAAAATCGCTAGAATGAAAAAAGTCACAAACATCATACGGCGACGCATTTTGTCGTCCATGCTGCTAATCACTGGAAACAGATGAGTAATACGCAAAGACTCAAATAGAAACAAACCCATCGCAATTTCAATTAATATAATGACCAACGCAGCAATATCAGAGGTTTTTAGCGAACCAGACCAGACGCCGATCACCGCGAAGTTTCATCTACGCGCCTTAGGGCCGGGTGAGACCGATTGGCCCGCAGGTCACCGCAGAACGTACTCAGCTCCTCCATCTTTTCGTTAGCGAGGCAATTGGAATATGGGAAGA
>CAZOBX010000150.1:0-4557 GCA_964578045.1 uncultured Kangiella sp.
CATTAAAGGAAACGTAGTAGTTGGCGTTGAAAGTAACTGATAGTCTGCTAATAGCTGAATATCTGCTCTTAAGCTGAGGTTGTCAGTTCCTATCCATGGTTCTGCATGCAAAGAAACTGATAAAAATAAAATCAGGCTGATTAATCGTTTGTTAATCGTCGAAGAAAACCTAATTACCACTGCTTAGCTCCATAAATGCATCTAAATTATTCGATTTCAATAGGAGCGCTAGTTTACTGGAACCAGGTACGATAGGCAAAGAGATTAAAGATAGCTGCAAGATCACTCCAATCTGAGCGGTGAGTTTCGGACAAAAGACAAAAAAAGGCTATCATCCGCTCTAAGCCATTAGCTTCCAACCCCGCAGTCGAATTACAAAATTTAACAAAAATCCTACATCTATTGTCAACCAATTGCGTAATAATGCGTTTATCTACTACACTTGTTAACCAATAAGACCAAAAAAATGAGAAAAAATAACCGCATTCTGGTTATTATCAAGTTATCTGATTGTTTTTATTATAAAAATCGGTATAATCCCGACCTGTATCAAACATTGCCTGGCACAATGGACAGCCGGCTAAAAATTAAACGAGCGATGGAACAATAATAATATGAGTGAAACTTCTCCGGTCATTCAGTATTTTTTATCTGCGCAATTTTTTCTTGCCCTGGTTATTTCCGCTGCAATTATCCCCCTACTCAGAAGACCCGCATTAAAGTTCGGATTAGTCGATAACCCGATAGGTAGAAAAAGACATAAAGAACCGGTACCTTTAGCTGGCGGACCAGCAATCGTTATTGCTACGGCTATTTCTCTTTATATCTGGGGACTACCGGCTGAATTTGAAGGTATGGTTTGTGCTGCCACAGGATTATTCTTGATCGGCATGTTGGACGATAAGCACGATATTAGTGCAAAACTCAGATTAGTTGTTCAGGCATCTTTAGTGACTGCGGCTCTTTGGTGGGACAATAACTGGATTTCTGACATTGCAATAACGGATAACTTCACCCTTCAATTAGGTTTTTTTAAATATGTCGTATCCGTGGTAGCCGTGTTAGGTGTTATGAATGCGATCAATATGTTAGATGGTTTAGATGGACTATCCGCCGGTGTGGTTTTAATTATCCTTGGTTTTCTTATTGGTATATCGGTTTCAGCAGGAGAAACTGGCACATCGTTAGTTGGAATTTGTATTTTTGGATCAGTTTTAGGTTTTTGGAGTTATAATTATCGATTCGAATGGCGGGAAAAGGCCTCGGTATTTTTAGGTGATTCCGGTACTACAGTACTTGGATTTATACTCCCTGTTTTGGCAATCAAACTTTCTATCGTGGCGCCAAACTATGCACCTAAATCAGTGCTACTATGGTTATTTGCGATCCCTATTTGGGATATCTGTGCGGTAATAATAAAAAGGTTAAGAGACGGTGAATCGCCACTTGAAGCCCGAAGAGATCATATTCATCATGTATTAATGAATGCTGGTCTTACGGTCAGGCATTCTTTACATTTAATCTATTTATTAACTATCGCAACCATATCTTTTGGCTTATCCATTCAATTTTTCTCGCTAACCAGAATTGAGGCCTATGCCGCATTTATGGTCTTTATGCTCGCTTACCTTGCAAGAGTTGGCTCTCTATCAAAAACTTCCCGAGCAAAAATATATGATTTTGAAGCACTAGGCGATCGTCGGGAGCCCGTTTTTGGGGACGAAGATTTTTTCGATTTCGACAAAAATAAGGTCGTCCAACTGGCCAGACGGTCGAAAACCTTGAGCTGATAAATTATCACCGTTAAAATAATACTAATTTTAAGTGGATAAGTTTAAACAAACTTTTCTTATACGCCGATCACATTACAAATCGGAATTCTTCGGGTAACAAACATAAGTTGTCATTGCACGCTTGCAACGGAAGCGCGAAAGCTGCCTTTGTTATATCGTTGCCAGCTCTTTTAATTACTAGTTTGAACTGTCCCTCATAAACACTCAAAGGTTCCTCCTGAAACCCCAGTTTCACTCGTTTATCTTTTGGATAGGAGACCGAAAAACCCTCTCCCACTTTAAGTTTTGTCGGTACAAGATAATCCTGTAATGGTGCATTAGAGTTAACATGCCAACCTTCAGCTAAATTAATATCGATCTCCACTTCTGTACACGTCTCTACTATATAGCTTGTGCAACTAAACTTTAAGTTTCCTTTGGCCATAGCAAAATACCGTTCTGCTGCTGTACTTCCTTTTTCAAACTGATTAATAGCAAAGTCCCCGTACAAATGACTTAAAGGTTCCGTAACAACTTTTAACTTCATATAGTCAATTACGTGAGAATAACCTCTTTTCAATAGATTTGTCCCCAATCGTCTATCCAACTTCGAAATTACATCAATAGCAACAGCTGTAGCGGAAACAAGCTCTGAATCGTTCGATTTCTTTAACGACAAGCCGGCGTTGAGCTCTGCACCATTAAACCAACCACCATCTTCATCCAGAAAGTTTTCAATGGCGGCATTATTGAGCAGTTGAGCCTTTTGTAACCACGATAATTTTCCGGTGATATCATATAAACTGATCAATACATCAGCAAAATATGCATAATCTTCTAAGTAGCGTTGAGATAACGAATCGTTAAAGCCTGTACGGCTTAAAAACCCTGATGCTTTTTTAAATCGCTTAATCCATAAAAGATTGGCCAATTGTTTTGCATTCTCAACGTATACCTGTTTATTTAATAACTCTCCGGCAGTGAGTAATGATTTAATAGTCAAGGCATTCCAACCGGTTAAAACTTTATTGTCAAGACCAGGTTTTCCCCTGGCCTTTCTTAAGTCAATCAACTTAATTCGAATTCTTCTGACTATCTCCGCATCTTGCTCACTTGGATCTACAGGCAAAATCACTCCATGTAATATCTCATTTGTAATCCTATCTGTGATCTGGTACGTCTTGAGCAATCCTTTGTTATGTTTAATCAACTCGAGTTCTTTGATGTTTTGAAGCTCTAGTGAAGTCCACAAATAATACCCGCCTTCCAAACCATCAAAATCCGCATCCATAGCAGAAGCAAAGCCTTTACCCGGTATATGAAAATTTTCCATTAGAAACTCCACACAATGCTCCACAATGTTGCGGTAAGCTGGCTTTCGAAAATACTGGTAGGCTTGGCTATAAACTTCAATCATTTGAGCCTGGTTATAAAGCATTTTCTCAAAATGTGGAATCGTCCAACTTGAATCGGTCGAATATCGGTGAAAGCCGCCTTCAACGTGATCATACAATCCTCCAGAAATCATTTTATCGAGTTGAAGTTTAATCACTCTTTCTAAATCAGGATTCGGGGCTCGTCTTAATTGATCGAGCGCGTAAAGTAGCATCGGTTCTGAAGGAAATTTAACCTGTCCCTTGAATCCTCCTTCACTAGGATCTAACGCTTCAATCAATTTTTTATTGATATCGAGTTGTTTATAGGTTTTGCGGATATCGCTAATATTTCCTTCAGAATAATTTAGGTTAAATCGTTCTCTCACAAGTAAGTCAATCGTTTTTGCGTTTGATAACAGGAAATCCGGTTGATTTTTCCAGACCATATTCACCTTGGTTAGCAACTTGCGCAGTTTCTGTTTACTCAAATAGGAATCAATAAATACCGGTAAACCATCTCCATTGACGATGACGGTAATTGGCCAGCCAGCGCTACCTTTCACTTGCTCAAGTGCAGAAGCATAGTAGTCATCAATGTGTGGTAACTCTTCCCTATCGACTTTAATCGCCAGGTAATTCTCGTTAATAAGGCTAGCGACCTCAACATCAGTAAAGCTCTCCTTCTCCATCGTATGGCACCAATGGCAAGTCGAATAGCCAATAGAAAGAAAGATTAGCTTATTTTCGTGCTTGGCTTTTTGTAGCAGATCAGAACGCCAAGGCTTCCAGTTAACAGGATTATTGGCGTGTTGGATAAGATAAGGAGATTCGCTGTATATTAATTCATTAAGATAAACGGGTTCGTTTTCCTTAACCAAAAACTTTCGTTTTTTATCCCTCAGAGATTTTAGAAAATAATCTTTCCATTGCACAAATTTCTTTTGTTGAATGTCGTTAATGTGAGGAGGTGCTAAGACGGAAAAATTTTCGGATAAAATACTACCGCTGGCCAGTAAACAGGCAACTAAACAAAGCAATTTCATCAATGAGCGACCGGAGAATCAATTACTACCACATCAGAACCTTGTGTCACCCGATATTCGCGATTCGGTTTTACTGAGTTTAAAACTTGAACTTCGCCGTTTGGCCAAAATACCTTGATGTTCTTAATTGTCTGTTCGCCCAAACCGAAATGCTGAATCTTTGGATGAACCGACATATAACCAATAGAACCATGTATCTCTCGCCAGATAGTTTGACCATTTTCGGTGGTTAAAATAATTCGCGCACCGATAGCGTCGCGGTTTACTTTTTGCTGAACATTCCCTATTAGCTTTATCTTGATCCAATGAGCATTTTCCTTACTCAAATTGTTCCTGTAAAAAACAGCCGACTCATGATAATTATTA
>CAZOBX010000150.1:4567-14398 GCA_964578045.1 uncultured Kangiella sp.
GTCCAAATCACCGTCTCTATCAAAATCCAAAAAAGCTGCACTTCGGGAATTTCCAATCAAATCGACGCCTGATCCTTTCGAGCGGTTAACGAGTTTTCCTCCTTCATTTACAAAAAACACATTAGACTCTTTGGTCGATACAGGAATATAAACATTCTTTTTTTTGTGTTCTAAAGGATCCTCATAATAAGGATTTTCACTACTATATAAATTAAACTCGTTCATCCCGTTAAGCACGTAAAGATCGCTATCACCATCATTATCAAAATCAAAAAAATCAGCGTCCCAGGACCAGCCAGTCGAAGAATATCCACGACCAACCGCATCACTCAATTGATAAGACACTTTACCGTCATCTGCTAGCGTTGATAAGAATAGATCATTCGCTTCAACGACCCTCATATTTGCTAGCTTGTCCGCATCAAATTTCATTTGGGTATCTTGATTGGGCAACACATATTTTTCATCTTTATTCATAGTCACAATATTGGAAATATATATATCTGGCTGCAAATCCTGATTGAGATCGGCAATGCCAATATTCATGGTGTAGGAAGGTTTTTCAGTGCCTAATTGCGAAGAGACATTGATAAATGTACCCTTTCCATTATTTTGTAAATAAGCATTCACTCCAAAGTCATTTCCGACAATCAGATCTTGATTGCCGTCACCATTGAAATCGGTATGAGTAACAGCTTGCGCCCAGCCGGTATGTTCAGCGCCACTATCGCGGCTGATATTCTTGAATTTAAAACCTCCCATATTCTTAAACAGTTGATTGGGCAGGCCATTATCGTTTCGTCTTTTTAGAGTTGGTAAAATCCCTTTGGTGTAATGTCCAAAATAAGTAATGTAAATATCAAGTAATCCGTCATTGTCAAAATCTGCGACCGTGGCAGGGCCACCGACCAAATTCAAACCGCCCAAATTCGCAATATCGGTAACGTCTTTGAATTTCTCACCACCTAAATTTTGATAGACACGATGTTTATCATTGACGTAGGTGATTACAATGTCTTGTAATCCATCGTTGTTGAGATCCGCGATCAAAGGCTGGCGAGGTTCGCCATAAGTATTGTCAGAAGGCCTATGCCAGTCTAAGCCAGACTCGCGAGTAATATCCTTGAAAAACTTGCCTTGCTGATTGAGATAAAGTTTATTTCCAACGCCACTTAAAATTAACAAATCGGTAAAACCATCGTTATTAATATCCTCTGCAGCGATGCCACTTCCACCGAATGCTGGGGGGATAGTGATAACGCCAACACCTTCACTTTTTTCGAGATAGCTTCTTAACAATCGATTTAGCCAATCTGAAGATCGGTGCATCGCTGTAATACCAATCTCCTTCGTCACTTGACTAAATTTTTCGTTAACGGTTAGATTTTCAGCCGATCTTATTTTGGGATTCTTATTTATCGCTGAAACAATTTGACTTGGCTCTGCCAAATCATCTTTTATTGTGGCGTGACGATTAATTCTTTCCTGTATTGTTCTCAATCCATCAATATAAAAAGACTGCGACAATCTTTCTGAGCCAGTATTTTTTCCTACCAGCCCAGCGACTCTTAGACTCAAAACACCGAACTGTGCAATATTTTCAACAAGAAGTTCAAGAGCAAAAGGATCCGGTTGTAAAACCGCCGAAAAATTGGGCGACTTAATCGCGTAATCGAGATAACGCCAATGGCTACCGCTGTCTCTAAAGGAATCCATATCATAGGATTCAATGGTAACTCGATCTTCGGGCGGAAGTTTCGGAAAAAATATAGCGTCCTCATAATCATTAATTTTGTGCGGCATAAAAACTTGAACCATTTGGTGAACATCACTTTCTAAGATCATATTATGATCATTTTTAAGCGCTATTTTTTCTGATTCTTTGTAGAGATCATAAGCAAATTGAATCATGGTTTCGGTAAATAAATTCTTGATCCGCTTTCCCTCAATTTTATCTTTTGGCCAACTAAGGCGGGCATAATAGACCTGCAAGTTACGCACAAATAATTCATTAGAAATCTGATTATAGGCTCGATAGGAATTTACTTTCTGTCTGATTATTTTTCTGATCAGGGAGAAATCAAGTTTCTTTTTTAACCCATTTCCCGATGCTACCTTGCTACCCTTTTCAAGCGCTTTGTTATCTTTACGGTCATTTGCTAAAGTTAGCGAACGCCACACTTGCTTTAGTGATTTTGCATCGACCTGGTGCAAATCATTTTTTCTCGCTTTAGCATCGGTTACTTTAAGTACCGATAAGCTCAACAGATCGAGACTATCTTTAAGCAATTGGATCGCATCTGGTTTTAACGGTAATAAATTAGAATCAAGATCCATTAAAGATTCTTGCTGTACCGCTAATATCGCCCTTAGCGCGTAGGCTATAGCCGAGTACTGTCGTTTATCTTGCCCATTGATGCGAATTTCGTGACCCGCTGAAAAACGGATAGTCCAGTGTTGTTTGATATCCTGGCTGTAGGTCAGATTTTCGTTCAATATTGTCTTTAAAGTGTTAACTGTAACACTGCGTTCATTATTGTTGCTCGCCAGCAATGACGCTTCATTCCAAATAATTTTTGCCCACTCTTTTTGCAATAGATTTTTGCTAAAGCGAGCGTCAAAACTTAATGGTGTACCAAACATAAAATCTTCTAATCGTGAGGCTGTCGCATAACATTTAGGATCTCGTTTTTCTTCAAGCTTTTGAAATTCATTGACAATATCATCAATTGGATTACCTGCCAGACAAACCGATGAGCAACAGGCTATCAGAAAACAGGTAAAGTTAAGAAGTATTCGTAGCACGGACAACAGGCCTTTGGTGACGATATTTGGGGATATATTTTGATTATAAAAGGAGCAGCCTGCCGCAACAAGCATATTTATTCAAAACAGTGAGTTATTGGTCGCGGTAAGGCTAGTTCTAAGTTCTAAGTTCTAAGTTCTAAGTTCTAAGTTCTAAGTATCATGTCATAGCGGGATTATCGTAGCAAACTATTAAAGAACACCTTAGGTCGGCACTATCTTCCTAAGGTGATGATTTTATTTTCAACAATGTGTCGTTAAAATGAGGTTTGCAGGCTTATCGATAATAGACTAACGTTATCACCAATTTTCTCAAATTCAAACCTCAATCGATTCTTTTTATTAAGCTCCCAATGAATACCAGCACCAAAAACAGCGACTGATTCATCTTCATCTTCTATAAAATCCGAATTCGTTGTGATCCCAGACCAACCCGCTTTGGCAAAAACATCGAAAGAAGTGTCCTTCGGTCTGATTTTATATCCAATTGCCGCCTGAGTCGCATTGTAATTAATGAATCCTCCCGCTAATGCAGGATTATTATTGGTCAACTGCACTTTACCTAAATGCATTAAACCAAGCTCAGCAAACCAATTAGAACTAAAATCTAACCCTATAAAAGCTCTGACTGCATTACTATCGTTATCGCTGGTGATGAATGCAGTACCTTCGTTGACAGGGTCAAACCGAGCTTGTCCAATGCCAAATCCAGCATACCAATCCTGTTGATTAGTTTCTGAATTGTCGACGTCTTGTGCATTGGTCGAAAATGTCATAAACGCAGCCAATATAATCATCGGCTTGATCAAAGATTTGGCGGTTAGTCTAATTCGTCTAACAAGGTTGACTAAAAATAACAGGCCAATTAATCCGAACAAAGCCCCACTACCAGAAGTAGCAGTCACTTCAACATGAACTTGGAGCCTGTCGTTCACACCATCATTATTGAAATCACCATTTTCGCTGGAATCTGGAATACCATCACCATCGGTATCAGTATCTCGGAAGGCTAACAGACCATCTCCATCTAAATCTTCGGTAGAAAAAGTAGCATCATCCTGACCGTCGCCATCTGCATCAATGCCGCCGGTAAAATCAACATCAACAGCGTCGTCCAGCCCATCTCTATCCAGGTCGATATTTAACAGAGTCACCGTGATTTGTTCTTCGGTATCGGAAATGCCATCGTTGTCGCTGTCTGTATCTAACGAATCAACCAGTCCATCGCCGTCTGTATCAAGGTTACCTTCGGCTATATCAGTTAAACCATCGCCATCGTCATCTAAGTCAATAAAACTTGGAACTCCATCAAGGTCTCTATCCGGCCGAGTACCGAAATTGTTGGGTTCTTCATCAACAATATCAACAATTCCGTCAGCATCTGCGTCAGCTGCAGCATATACGTCATCAATTTGGCCATCATTGTCAGAATCGAGTGTGGCAGCGCCACTGTTAACGATATCAAAAATACCGTCATTATCGCTATCCAAATCAACAAAGTCCGCTAACCCGTCTGAATCACTATCGAGTGGAGTATTGGTCTGTTCTTGAGGAGAATCAACCAGCGCATTTAGATCTAAATCGGTTAAGCCAGCTTCATTAACATCGAAAAGACCGTCATTATCGGCGTCTAAATCGAACATATCAGGTGTCGCATCGTTATCCGAGTTTTGCAGCGTAGCCGCATCATCCACTCCGTCGAGATTAACATCCAGACCACCAGTGAAATCAACATCAAATTCATCAATTATTTGATCCATATCGCTATCGACAAAACTTGTAGCAGCTTCTGCCAAATCGCTAATGCCATCGTCATCACTATCTGTATCGATATAATCCATAATGCCATCACCATCGGTATCAGAGGCGACCAGCTGTAATTTTTGATTTGCTAATATAGACATTTTTAGTTGTAAACCAACACTGTTTTCTAACGCATCTGGCACAGAATCGTTATCACTATCTCGGTCAATATAATTAGCAATACCGTCGCCATCGCTATCTAATAACATGACATCGTCATCAATTCCATCGCCATTGGCATCTACACCGCCGGTAATATCAACATCAAACGCATCGTCAATACCATCGCCATCTGTATCGATTCCTAGAGCGCCGGATTCTTCAAAATCAGAAATTCCATCATTATCACTATCAGTATCGAACACATCGAAAACACCATCGCCATCCGTATCGAGTAGATTATTAGATTCAAGTGCATCTGGAATACCATCACCATCTTCGTCTAAACTAGTATCCAAATAATTAAGGATGCCATCACCGTCAGAATCTCCGTTTCCTTCAACGCTATCGGGTATGCCATCGTTGTCGCTGTCGGTATCGAGATAATCAGGTATACCGTCGCCATCTGAATCGCCTGTGCCTTCTTGAAAATCATAAATACCATCACTATCAGAATCTAACACTGAGAATTGGGCAGCTGTACTATTGCCGTTTTGGTGGTCATCTTGTGCAACATCAGCATTAATATCAATGGTGACGCTTCCGTTTGCTATTGGAGTAATCGTCGCCGAATAACTACCGGCGCTGCCAGAAAAATTACTGATCACAGCATTACCTAAAGTCACATCTTCACTAGTAAATCCAATGAGCGAAACCTCAGGACCAGCTATAGCGGGATTAGTAAAGTCAATATTAATGGTAAAGTCGGAATTAATCGGGTCAAACATATCGCCGCTAATAACGACTGTCGGTATGGTGTTATCAATGCTGAAAGATTCCGTACTATTGGCAATGGGCTCAACATCTCCGGCATTATTACGCGCTGTTTGCGCATCGATGCCGATGGCAATCGTGCCATCACCGATGATGTTTGAGATCTGAATAGTCGGATTAGCGGTCAATTCGTCTATTATGGTTATATCAGGATTCGGTGTATCGTTATCAACAAAATTCGCAGTACTCGCGGTTCCTGTTGTAATTAAGTTAACCTTATCATTGGTTAGATTAAATATTGTTGCATTGGTATAAGTTACACTGGCCGTTACTGGTCCAACATTAACCATGATATTTGGTTGCACGGTTACCACACCGGTTGGCAAAGCCGAAGTGTCATAATCAATGGAAAACTCCTCTGATATTGTATTAGTCAAAGAAGATCCGCCTAAATCAGTCACCGCATTTGCAGCTATTTGTACTGTTACTGTGGTGAAATCGGTTGGACCACTGATTTCAAAAGTATAACGACTCGCATCGAGTGGATCGGTCTGGACTAAATTGACTGCAGTTCCGGAACTCACAATAACATCATCCGCTAGCACGAATCCGCTGATAGCCTCAGAAAATATGACTTGCATTGGGATAGGAGCAACGCTGGTCACCGGTGACGCAGAAGAAGTAATCGAAACAATGGTTGGAGCAACATCGGCTTCTACTGTAAAACTCCCACTCATAGGGTCAAAAAAGAAATTGCCGATAACCGAGCTAATGGAAAAATTAAAGCTACTAGTTATATTGTAAGTTCCATCGGCAGCGCCAGACGGAATAGATAAAGTAGCCGTCAAAATACAAGTCCCACCGGGTAATATTTCTGCATTACCAACTGATAATGTTGTTCCAGAAAAAGTAAAGGTAGAAGAGGCTCCACAACTAATCGTTGGATCACTTAAGGCATTTGCGCTTAATCCATTTAAGGCGGTATCTAAATTCGCATTAAAAAACACAGAGCTATGAGTTTCAGTTGACGATACGTTATTGAGAGTAAAAACGACAGTCGCAGTGGTGCTGCCAGGATAATTGCTGTTATCCGGGTCGCCATCATTATCATTCACTGTAATACTATTATTCAAGGTAACTATGTTGAAATCCGAGCTGCTAGCTGAACTAGTTACGCCAGTACTATCAAGTGTTGCAGTTACTTGGCTAGAACTGATGGTAACGGTACTACCGGTGTCTCCCGCCGGTAATTGTAAAGTATAGGTAAAACTACAATTCGCGCCAGCAGCCAAAGTGCCACCAGAAAAATCAATCAAAGAGCTATCGCCCGGCGGGTTAGGTAAAGTTGGCGTTACACTACAATCATTAGAATCTAAACTACTGGCAACTAACCCCGTAAACGCAGTATCTAAATCTACGGAAAAAGCAATATCGCTAGCATCTGTCGGCGCATTTGAGCTATTAGTCAGGGTAAAAACTGCCTCAACAGTACCAGCGGGAGTAATATTGGTGCTGCTAAAACCGATGGTTAAAGACGGAGCCGTGAACACCTGAAAGGTGTCAGATGCTGTACCGCCAAACACAGTCGCTCCATCAACAGTGGCTGAAATAGCTTCGGTGGTCAGTGAATAAGTCCCAGTGCTCATAGCTGCAGGCGCATCAATACCGACATCAAAAGTACAAGAATCAGGACTTACGCCCAATGCCCCACCCACTAATTCAATGGTACCAGAGGTGCCACCTCCTGCAACGTTAAAACCAGGAGTCACTGTTACAACACCTCCGCAAGCGGTCCCAGGAGACGAGCTAAAAGTTGAAAGTGGGAGAGTGGGCGTTAGGTCGGACAGAAATGCAATATCCGTTAATGCAAAATTTGGATCAATACTAGTAATGGTAAATCTAGCGGTATAAACACTGCCCGCAGCCACAATGTCCTCAATAATATTAAGACTAATAGTTGGCGCTCGTGTGACAGTCAGATTATGAGACACAGGATTTTCAACCATTAGCGTGCCATCTAAATCAAAAGTAAACGAACTGGTGGTATTGGTTTCACTGGAAGCGGTAGTGTTTGCCGGCACTAATACATTCACACTAAAAGTACAGGAGGCTTCAGGTGCGAGCGTCCCGCCCGAAAATGTAAGTGTGGTTGTTCCCGTTATGCTTGAACCGGTCCCACAGGGATCTGTTGGTGGTGTGCCAGTTATAGCCAAGCCGGTGAATACGTTGTCAAGTACATCAGTAAACTGTAGGTTGGTAATCGTTTGGGAACGATTATAATTGGTCATCGTAATCTCTAAACTGGTGGTAGCCCCTGGAAGAACGGGATTAGGAGAGAAGCTCATCTGGGCAAAGGGATTAACCGAGGTTAATACCGCTTTAGCATTACCCAGGGTATTTGTACCGGTGACACTATCTTGATTTGCCGCCTGTGTGGTCACTTGCAAAGCTCCCACTTCAACGCTTTTAACATCAACCGAATGACTACAACTTGCGCCGGCTGCTACAACCGGGTCAACGATAGTTGGTGGAAAATTGGTACCAAAGGCAACTAATGTAATGCTGTTGGCACCTGAGACAGCGGTGGTAGTCGTGCTGCCAAACCCTGAAGTGCCAACACAATCGGTGACAATATTAGGTACATCAGCAACAACCAGTCCCGTGGGTAACGCGATTAATGTATTCAGCAAAAAAACATCGGTTTCATTCGCAGTATTGTCGAAAGTCTGAGTAAAGGTTGATGTGCTGCCAATATCAATACTTTGGGGAGAAAAACCAAGGCTAAAACCAGGTAGAGCAGAGTCTACTGTTAATGTAACCGAGGCTGAACCTGAATTACCCTCACTACTTATTAAATCATCGCTGTTGATCACATGGCTAGTAACAGCACTGGCTTCTATATCAACACTCACTTCACAGCTTGAAGCAGCACCAATTTGATAGCCTGAGAATGTCAATAAATTCCCGCCATCGGCTGCCGTCAGTACTGTACTTAAACCAACATCACAAGTGGTTAGAACATTCGCTGGAGTAGAGAAAACCACATTCACAAGAAGTGAGGTTGAAAATGCTAAATCAGTAATTGGATTAGCGTCACCGTTTGTAATGGTATAAGTTAAGACCGACGTACCGCCAGGTCCGATTGAATTTGTAATAGGGTCTAATGACGCCGTAAACGTTGGGGCGGTCGCGCTAGCGGCTCCTATCTGCCCCACTATCACAACAACTACCAAAGCTATCGATTGAAGCGCCGAACTGAATAGTTTTCTCATCTCAATAATCCCCTGGAGACTAATTTTTATTGTAGGCAATTCTAGCCCAGAAGGTTAGTTAAAACATAGCTGTATTTAATGTTTTTGACATCGATATTTTGAGCCGAGATATTATTCTGTTATTTTCCACAACAATAGATTGCGGTAATCATATAACTCAGCTATCGTGTGCTCACTTCTAACTTACTCAATCTTTATCTATTAATTTTGTTTATGTTAGCAAGCCATTGTAACTTCAAAGAAAAATATCATTTTATTAACTTGTAATAATTAAAATAATAGACCAATCAAACGGAACAATCTATATGGCCAACCTGACTAGAATGATCTTAATTCTCATAATCGCTATTATAAATTCCGCTTGTACTTCAGATGAAAACTCATTAGAAAATGCTAATTCTCCACAAATTTTTCAAATCAGCGACGGATTAGAGGTTAGCCTGATTGCCCCACCTGATTTCACTATTACCAAGGAACACTACGGTTTAGCTCAAGCTGAAAGCTTTTCACGTATCCGAATTGAAGAAAAAGAACTTCCATATATCCCTTACATAAAGAGCTTAACCAAAGAAAATTTGTTAAAAAACAAATTACAATTAATTAGTCAGGAAGAAATTGATGTCCATGGATCGATTTGTACTTTGTTAACCTTAAGACAAAGCATCGCAGGAACTTATTTTGAAAAACTGTGGTTAATTGCCGGAGACGAGTTATCCAGCATTCAAATCGAAGCCAGTTATCCAGAAGGCTCCAACAACAAACACCGTTCAGCAATCAAAAAAAGCCTATTAAGCCTTTCCGTAGCAACCGACAAAAACAAAAGAATATTTACCGGACTGCCCTTCCTTTTGAAAGATACGCCTGGATTTAGAATTAAGAAACGCTTTGCAAATTCGGTGTTGCTTTTACCTGTCGCAGAAGAGGATACTTCCATTTCTCTAGTGATAAGTCATGGCACTACCAAGCAATCCATTGAAGAAATCCAAACACTGTCAGAACACTTTTTGAATAACAGCAAACATTACAAAAATGTCGATATTTTGACCAATGAAATGATAAAGCTCAATAAAATACCGGC
>CAZOBX010000151.1:0-14351 GCA_964578045.1 uncultured Kangiella sp.
GGTTTTAACATTGGCAACATCAGAACCTCCACTCGGCTCGGTTATTGCCAATGCTATTATTTTTTCTCCACTTAATACCTCTGGAACTATACGTGACTTCATTGCTTGACTGCCGAAGTTAACAACCGGTGGTAAGCCGATATCGAGTGATCCCAAGCTCGCTGATAGTCCACCGGAGCCAGCTTTCATTAATTCTTCAATCCAGACAACTTTCTGGAAAATATCACCAGCGGTTCCGCCAAATTCAACCGGGTAGTTAATACCCAAAAATCCGCTTCTACCCGCTTTGCCGTATAGATCACGAGGAAATTCACCTGCTTCTTCCCAATTTTCTATATAGGGTATTATTTCATGCTCGACAAATCGACTGGCCGATGCACGGATCAAATGGTGAGTTTCATCAAAATAATGTGTGTATTTCATCTATTAACCTTAAAGCCAACCAAGCGCTTGCTTTGTATTGTGGTTTGTAGTTATCATAATTGCAAGTTGATTTTTGTACATCGTGAACAATGTGGAAGTACAAACCAGGAGAAATTATGTCTGATAAAGCGGTTGTTACCTGTTCAATCACAGGAGTACTCACTGATCCAAAACAGCATCCAGTACCCGTAACTGCAAAAGAAATGGCTGATTCAGCCAAGCAGGCCTATGATGCTGGTGCCAGTTGCATGCACATCCATTTTCGACAGCAAGAAGCAGGTAAGGGGCATCTGATGAGTTGGGATCCTGTGGTCGCATTGGAGATTGCCGATGCTATCAGAGATGCCTGCCCGGATGTGATGCTGAATTTCACTACCGGTACCATAGGCAGAGAGCAGCAGGGTCCTATCGATTGTATTCGTGCCGGTTTGCCTGAAATAGCCGCCTGCAATGCAGGTAGTTTGAATTATTTAAAAGTAAAATCAAATGGTACCTGGGCATGGCCGCCCATGCTGTTTCAAAATCCGGTAGAAAAAATCGAAGAAATGTTGGCAGTGATGAAAGAGACCGGAACACGTCCAGAATTTGAATGTTTTGATGTGGGTATCATCAGGGCCGTGGGCATGTTTCAAGATGTCGGCATGGTTGATAAGCTTGACTATAACCTGGTCATGGGAGTCGCTTCAGGTATGCCGGCCGATCCAGAGCTCTTGCCTATCATTCTAAAATATCTAAAGCCAGGCAGTCACTGGCAAACCACACTGATAGGTCGCCAGGAAATATGGGCGGTGCATCGCAAAACCGCAGAACTGGGTGGTCATTTGCGTACCGGTGTTGAAGATACTTTTTACTTACCTAATTGTGAGAAAACCAGTGGTAACGGCCAGTTAATCGAGGCTTTGGTAAACATTGCAGAACAGGCAGGTCGTAGCATTGCTTCACCCCAGGAAGCTCGTCAATTGTTTCTTTAATCTGTCTATAACAGGGTGTTATTTATGGCCACATTAAAATCTTTAATCGATACTCAATCCGCCGAGTTCACAATCAACAAACAAAGCATGCTTGAAGCAGTTGATGGCTTTCGCAGTATTGAGAATAAAGTCATTGAAACTGCAGAAGCCGTCAAAGAGCGTTATGCTAAACGCGGAATGCTGTTACCACGTGAACGTTTAAATCTGCTACTGGATCAAGGAGCCCCCTTTCTGGAGTTGTCTTCCCTTGCAGGCTTCATGTTATATGATGACAAGGATGGTACCGGTGCCGGAGCAGGGTGCATCGCCGGGATCGGTTATGTTTCTGAAGTTCGTTGTCTGGTTGTGGTTGATAATTTTGCCATTAAAGGCGGAACAATTTCACCGAGCGGGCTGGAGAAAAAACTGCGTTTGCAAGATATTGCCCGGGAAAACAAATTACCAATTATTTCTTTAGCACAAAGTGGTGGCGCTAACTTAACCTATGCTGCGCAACTGTTTGTTCAAGGAGGTCGGGGTTTTGCCAATCAGGCTCGTTTGTCTGCTGCCGGTATACCTCAAATCACTGTGGTACATGGTAGTGCGACTGCTGGAGGAGCTTATCAGCCGGGCTTATCTGATTATGTGATTATGGTACGCCGACAGGCAACCATGTACCTGGCAGGTCCGCCGTTACTAAAAGCGGCTACCGGTGAAATTGCCACAGACGAAGAGCTGGGCGGCGCAGAAATGCATACAGCTGAGTCCGGTGTTGGCGATTATTTAGCCGAAAATGACACCGATAGTATCCGCATAGCCAGAGAAATTATGGCGCAGCTACCGTGGAATGAGCAGTTACCATCAACAACCAGAGCAACATTTAAAGAACCTTTATATTCCCCTGAAGAGTTAATTGGTGTAGTGCCAAAAGATACCAAAAGACCTTATGATAGTCGTGAAATTATTGCTCGAATCGCCGATGGTTCGGAGTTTCTCGATTTCAAGCCAGCTTACGACAATCAAACGGTCTGTGGTCATATTAAAATAGAAGGTAATGCCTGTGGCGTAATCGCCAACAATGGTCCCATCACCCCAGCAGGTGCCTGTAAGGCGGCACAGTTTATTCAACTGTGTGAACAGACTAATATTCCTCTTTTATTTCTACATAATATCACCGGATTTATTGTCGGCACTGATCCAGAGCGCAGCGGTATTATTAAACACGGTGCAAAATTAATTCAGGCAGTAGCCAATGCCAAAGTACCTAAACTTAGCATTAATGTCGGAGGCTCATATGGAGCAGGTAACTACGCCATGTGTGGTCGGGGCTTTGATCCAAGATTTCTGTTTTCCTGGCCAAATAGCCGTACTGCTGTTATGGGCGGTGCCCAGGCAGGTATGGTTTTGCGAATTGTTGCTGAAGCAAAAATGAAGAGGGCCGGGCAGATTGATGAAGCCAAACTCGATGCTATGGAAAAAAATACTTGTGCCATGTTGGAACAGCAAACAACCGCGTTAGCAAGCACCGCACGAATGGAAGACGATGGATTGATTGACCCTCGGGATACCCGAAAAATACTCGGCTATTTATTAGATATTTGCCGTGAAGCAGAACAACGAAAATTACGAGTAAATACCTTTGGTATTGCCCGGTTTTAATACAATCTGAACAACTGATTTGTTAGGAAAGGTAAGATTATGCGCTTAACTCATGAGCACCTGGAACTACGTCGAACAACCCAAAATTTTGTTCAAACTGAAATTGATCCCCATGTTGATGAATGGGAACGAGCAGGGATATTTCCCGCTAAAGAATTATTCAAAAAAATGGGCAAGCTTGGCCTGTTGGGTATTGCCAAGCCAGAAGAATATGGCGGTATGGGACTTGATTACAGTTATCAAATAGTTTTTGCCGAAGAAATGGGAGGGGCGCGTTGTGGTGGTGTTCCTATGGCTGTGGGAGTGCAAACTGATATGGCGACGCCTGCACTTGCAAGATTTGGCAGTGATGAATTACGACGAGAGTTTCTGGCTCCGGCAATCAGTGGCGATATGGTGGCGGCTATTGGCGTCAGTGAACCAGGTGCAGGTTCCGATGTAGCTGCAATCAAAACAACCGCTGTGAAAAAAGCGGATGACTATGTTATCAACGGCAGTAAAATGTGGATCACTAACTCCACCCAGTCGGACTTTATCTGCTTGCTGGCCAATACATCAGATGGCCCAGCCCACACCAATAAATCATTGATTGTTGTACCCAGCAATACGCCTGGAATCAATTTTTCTGAGAAACTTGATAAGCTGGGGATGCGTAGTTCCGATACCGCACAGATTTTTTTCGATAATGTCCGTGTGCCCCAACGCTATTGTATTGGTCAAGAAGGGGCAGGCTTTACACAGCAGATGGTGCAATTCCAGGAAGAGCGATTGTTTGCGGCAGCCATGTCTATCAAAGTCATGGAACTCTGCGTTAACGAGACCATTTCATACACTCAGCAGCGTCAAGCATTTGGTAAATCCATTCTTGATAATCAAGTTGTCCATTTCCGATTGGCTGAAATGCAAACAGAAATCGAAGCGCTACGTGCACTGACTTATGACGGAGTTGAGGGTTATATCAATGGTGACGATGTAACCATGAAAGCCTCAATGGCGAAACTAAAAGCCGGTCGATTAACACGTGAGGTGACTGACGCCTGTTTGCAATATTGGGGAGGCATGGGTTTTATGTGGGACAACATTGTTTCACGTGCATACCGAGATACTCGCCTTAGTTCGATAGGTGGTGGTGCTGATGAAGTCATGTTAGGCATTATCAGTAAGTTGATGGGCACTCTGCCTAAAAAGATAAAATAATAGTGGACATGAGGATGAAGCTTGCTGACTGTAAGAGTCTTTTACTGCACGAAAATAGAGGGGTGCTGACGATCACACTCAACCGGCCAAAGGTACGTAATGCAATGAACCTGCTGATGGTGGTGGAATTGATGAGTACCTTTGAGGCCATTGCCGATGAATCAGAAATTCGTGCAGTGGTGTTGCGTGGTGCAGAGGCTAATTTTTGTGCAGGCGGTGATATTAAGGATATGGCCAACGCCAGAGCAATGATCAGTGATGATAACCCAGACGCTTATATTGAACTTAATCGAACTTTTGGTCGAATGATCAGCCAATTAAATATTGCTCCCCAGGTTGTCATAACTTGTCTCGAAGGTGCCGTATTAGGAGGTGGATTTGGACTGGCTTGTATTTCCGACATTGCGATTGCCGATAATAACTGCCAGTTTGGATTACCGGAGACCAGCCTCGGTTTACCACCAGCACAAATTGCTCCTTTTGTCGTAAAGCGAGTTGGTTTAACCCAGGCAAGACGGCTGGTATTGACTGGCGCAAGATTTAACGGGCAACAGGCTCGTGAGCTGGGAGTCGTGCATTACAACACTGACTCGGCCGAGGAGATGGAAGCACTGGTGCAAACACAACTCAAACAAATAAAGCGCTGTGCACCCAACGCCAATCGTATTACTAAAGAACTGATTATGAATGTCGGTTTGATGGAACATGAAAGCCTGTTGGACAAGGCAGCTATGGCATTTTCTGCAGCGGTGCAAAGTGAAGAAGGCAAAGAAGGGACTTCTGCTTTTATTGAGAAGCGTGCGGCAAAATGGATAAATGAATAGAACTTGTCACCAGGCCCTAAAAACAGAGGTTAACTGTGAGACTTAAAGTATGAATAGTTTTAACAAAATATTGATTGCTAACCGGGGAGAAATAGCCGTGCGGGTTATCCGTACTGCCAAAGATTTGGGCTATCGCACGGTGGCTGTTTTTAGTGAAGCGGATGCTGATGCATTGCACGTTAAACTGGCTGATCAGGCTGTCTGCATTGGTGCGGCAGCGGTTGGAAAATCCTATCTTGTCGCAGATAAAATACTCGAAGCTGCTAAGCGCAGCGGTGCTGATGCCATTCATCCAGGTTATGGCTTCCTGTCGGAAAATGCAGACTTTGCCCGCCGTTGTGAAAGTGCCGGAATTATCTTTATTGGCCCATCGCCAGAAGCGATTGAATTAATGGGTTGCAAACGATTATCAAAGATAGCGATGTTGGAAGCCGGTGTTCCATGCATTCCAGGATACCTGGGCAGGGATCAGAGTGATGAAACAATGAGTAGGGAAGCCAACAGTATTGGATTTCCTATCATGGTCAAAGCTTCTGCTGGAGGAGGAGGACGCGGTATGCGTCTAGTGCTGCAAGCAAGTGAATTACCTGCTGCGCTTAAGGCTGCCCGCTCTGAAGCCAAAAATGCCTTTGGCAGCGATGAGTTAATTCTAGAACGGGCGATGATCGAACCGCACCATATTGAAATTCAGGTATTTGCCGACAACCAGGGAAATGTTGTCTATATGGGTGAACGTGACTGTTCCATTCAACGCCGTCACCAAAAAGTTGTTGAAGAATCTCCTTCGCCTTTTGTCGATGCAGACTTGCGACAACAGATGGGCAAAGCTGCTGTCGAGGCAGCTAAAGCTTGCAATTATGGCGGCGCCGGAACCATTGAGTTTTTGACAGACAAGGATAAAAACTTTTATTTCCTTGAAATGAATACACGACTGCAAGTTGAACATCCCGTCACTGAACTGATCACCGGTTTGGATCTTGTTGCCTGGCAATTGAAGGTTGCAGCCGGTGAGAGTTTACCGCTACAACAAGATGAGATTAAGTTAACGGGTCACGCGATAGAAGTTCGTCTTTATGCGGAAGATCCCCGTCACAATTTTAAGCCTCAGACCGGTGATATACTTCGTTGGAAATTACCATCCTCAACCGGAATCCGTATCGATCATGGGATCTGTGAAGGTCAGACCATTACTTCCCATTACGATCCCTTGCTTGCTAAAGTCATCGCCTATGGTGCAAATCGTGAACAAGCTCGCCGTCGCTTAGCCTGCGCTGTAGAGGATATTGTACTATTGGGAGTGAACAATAACAGGCGATTTTTGGTCAGTATCTTACGTCATCCTGCATTTGCCGAAGGTGAGATTACCACTGCCTTTATCGAACAGCACTGTCGTGATGATGCCAATAGACTGGCATTGTCTGCAAGCAGTAAAACATTAGGCTTGGCAGCGATCATTATGTACAGCCGTTCCAGCCTTAAGAGTACCCACAATCCTGATCTGGTGAGCTGGCGCAATGGTGCATCAGCTCCCTGGCATTACAGCTTGTGTAGTGAAGGTGAAGTTTACCCATTGACGCTCAGCGTTAACACACACAATGAGCATAGTCGTTTTACGGTAACGGTTGATGATGATGTTAAAGTAATCGATGTGGTTAGTGTTGATTCCGGGCAATGTGTCTATATTGACAATGGCCTGCGACAAACGATTGCCTATGTGTTTAAAGATACAGTGCTTTACATCGAATCAGAATCTGGCAACGCAGGTTTTGAAAATATTACTCTGGCTGCTTTATCCAGCGACGACAATATCGGCAATGGACAAATTATCGCTTCGATGGACGGAGCCATTATCGATGTGCCTGTTGCCGTTGGTGAGCAGGTTCAAAAAGGACAAACAATCGCTGTGTTGGAAGCGATGAAAATGGAACATCTGTTAAAAGCCAACGTCAGTGGCAAAATAGAGAAGCTCACCGTCAAGGTTGGCGATCAGGTGAAAAACAGACAATCATTAGCATCGATTACAACCTCTGAAATCGAATAAAAGTTAGTTTCTAGAATCCCAAAATAATCACCATAAAAAAATGGAGTTGTATAAATGACGATAAAATTATGGCACTGTAAAGATGCTCGTTCACTACGTCCCTTATGGGCACTTGAAGAAATGGGTATCGAATACCAATTGCATGTCTTGCCTTTTCCGCCTAGATTTCATCAACGGGACTATCTGGATGTAAACCCACTGGGGACTGTGCCCTTTATGGTCGACGGTGATACCGAATTGACTGAATCGACCGGCATCTGCCATTATCTGGTGGAAAAATATCACCAGACTGACTTCTCTATTAAGCCTGAAGATCCCTGTTTTGGTGATTATCTCAACTGGTTGTATCACAGTGATGCAACCCTGACTTTTCCACAGACCCTTTATTTTCGTTACGCCATATTGGAGCCCGAAGAACGCCGTCAGCCCAAAGTCGCCGAAGACTATCGCAAGTGGTATCTGGCTCGTCTGCAACGGCTCAACGAGCATCTTGATGGCAGGGAGTTTCTTTGTAGCGATCGGTTCACCATTGCTGATATTGCCGTTGCCTATGCACTGTATCTAGGCGAGAAAATTGGCATCAGTAAAGATTATGAGCCTCAGACGCAAGAGTATCTGGATCGAATGAAGGCCAGACCAGCATTTATCCGCGCTATCGAAAAAACATAAATCAATAAATGGTGGCTAGGGTCTGTTGATGTTTCATACTTCATCACTGTTGTGGCTAAAATATCGTCAATCTAGGCGCGACGAATGGAGTTTGGTTATTCCAAATGAATGAGGAGCAACAACGAGTGGCGGTATTTTAGCCACAACCCGAAGGGCCGGGTGCTTTTTCCACCTAACTTCGTTATCAGTCACTCATTTAGAATGACTAAACGACGCTTCTTCTGCCTTGTTAGGTAAAAAAAGCACCGCGGCAATGATGAAGTATGAAAAATCAACAGACCCCAGAGAAAACTATGCAAATTTCAAATTCAGTTCTCAATAAAAATCTCATCGAACGGGTTGCTATTGGTGACATGCTGCGCCGACGTGCTCGTGACAGTGCCAACCAGGAAGCATTAGTCGACTTTGTCGATGGAAATAGACGCAGTCTTAGCTACCGGGAGTTTAACAGTCAGGTTAATCGATTAGTCGGTGGGCTCCGAAACGAAAATTTGCAGCAAGGTGATGTGCTGGCACTACTTTGCAGTAATCGTATTGAATTTATGTTATTTGCTTTTGCCTGTTATAAATCGGGCATCGTTTTTATGCCTGTTAATTTTTTGCAAAGCCCGGAAGATATTCGTTATAACCTTGAGCACGCCAAAGTCAGCGCCGTGGTTTTTGAGCCCAAGCTTGCCGAATTGGCGCTGAGTTGTGCGATTGACATAGAAAATATCAGGGTAAAAGTTCAGATCGGCGATCAAGTCGCTAGTGGTTGTGTCAATAGCAAAACTCTGATGGAGCATAGTGACGATACAGAGATAGAGGATGTCATAATACAGGATAGAGATATTGCACAATTGCTTTATACCAGCGGCACCACCTCTCGACCTAAGGGGGTTGAGACATCACATCTATCGCTGTATTTTGCCAGCCTGAGTAATTCACTGAGTATGGAAATTCATCACTTGCATGGCCATCTTATTGTGCTGCCTATTTTTCATTGTGCTGCACTAGCCCTTTGCTTTGCTACGCTACAGATGGGCGGAAAGCTGGTGTTAAAATCCGGTTTCGAGCCTGTGGAAATACTAGACACAATAGAGTCAGAACTTATCAATGGCACATGCTTGTTGCCAATAATGTGGAAGGCATTATTGCAAGTACCAGGGCTTGAAAAAAGGAATTTTGCAAGTCTTGAATTTGGCATGTATGCAATGGCCGCTATCGACAGAGATAGCCTCGACCAGTTATGTGACTCTTTCAAGTGTAAATTTGTTCTGGCCAGTGGTCAGTCTGAATTCACACCGGGCACTTGTATTTTCAATGAATGTAGCCCAACAGAAAACAGAGAAGGCAATTATTGGGGGGAGCCAACTGTCTCTACCGATCAAGCGATAATAGATGAGCAGGGCAATGAACTACCACCCGGTGAAATCGGTGAAATATGCTGGCGTGGCCCCCAGGTTATGAGCGGCTACTTAAATAATTCTGGAGCGACAGCTGAAGTCAGTCAATTTGGTTGGCATCACAGTGGTGATTTGGGCCTGATCGATAGTAAAGGGCAGTTACTCTTTGTTGATCGTAAAAAAGATATGATTAAAACCGGTGGTGAAAATGTAGCATCCTGCATAGTCGAATCTGTGCTTTTATCGTTTCCAGGTATTCTTCAGGCCGCCGTATTTGCTGTACCACATCCACGTTGGGGAGAAGCTGTTTGCAGTGCAGTGCAACTGACACCTGGCGAAGAACTGGACGAAGAGAGCATTATCCAACATTGTCAGCAATCACTGGCGGGATTTCAGATCCCCAAACGAATATTTAAAGTCGATAGCTTTCCTCAGACTGGCACCGGCAAGATACAAAAAGCTGAGTTACGAAAACAATATGCTTCAACATTTGAATAGTCGTTGGAGATTTTTTTGAAGCTTATCCTTTCTTTCCTTGCAAAACCCTCAAATCCTTCAGCAATGTCGCTGAATGAGTATCCGGATCAACATCTTCATAATGCTTAGCGATGACACCTTCTGGATTAACAATGAATGTTTGCCGACTCGGATGTGGCCAAGGCAAAAACCTATCTACATCCATGGCTTTAGACAGTGAATGGTCCACATCAGCGAGTAAAGTAAATTTCATTTCATAAGTGTTATAAAAATCAAGATGCGACTCCACATCATCGTAACTGACTCCAATAATTTCGACATTTAAAGATTGATAATTGGTAAAATCACTAACAAAATTTTGTGCTTCTATGGTGCAACCGGGGGTACGATCTTTCGGATAAAAATAAACCACTGCCCATTTTCCAGAAAATTCTTTATTGCTGCGTAATTTTCCCGTTTGATCTTGTAAACTAAATTCAGCAAATGGTTGGCCTTGCCAACGGTTACTTTCTGCCATTAGGTTAAGTGATATCAGTAATAAGCCCAGATAAACAAAATTCTTCATTTGATATTCCTTGTATTGATAGTTCAAGTACCTTACTTAGTGGCTCAATTTATCACAAAATACAGGATATAGGTTATTGCTTTTATTAATAAAATTTCTGAAGTCATAAACAATTTCTATGATATGACTTAATACCATAACAAAAATACATTTTTGAACTAGACTGAAATATAGAGAAGTTCCCTTTTGCCTGATGCCCCATGCTAAAAGTAGGCCCTCCAGGGAAATAAAGAGGGTGTTTTGAGTCGGCAATGACAGTGTAATTTATGGTAGTAAATAGTAAATAGTAAAAAGCCATTAAAAAGGAAGTTTATTCTATGATTAGGAAGCATCTATATCGCGCTGTCTTTGTGGTAATGCTTGCCATTATCTCTTCTGTCTATTTGTCTGGATTATTTAATCAACAAAAACATCAGCTAGAAGTTCAACAACAACTGGCTCAACTATCAGTTATTCAATCACAAATTGGCTTATTGATTGAGCAAACCGATTGGCAACAGGCCAATGCTAATCAGTCATTGCTGGAAAAACTACAATTAATTCCGGCAATTTCATCGTCGCAAATTAAAACCGGGGACAATCAAATCCTATTAAACAAAGATCTCCTGCAGAGTAGAGGCCAGCCGAATGCCACAACTAGCCATTTTTATTTACCGCCGATTGATGCTACTCAGTCGTCTAATACGTTGGTGTTAAATATTAATGTTCAGCGAATTCCTAATTCGCCTATCACTTCGCAAGCTGTGGTAATGTTTTTACTCTGGGGCGGGTTAATAACCTTGTTCTTTTTTCATCAATTTAAATGGGTTTCGCAACTCGAGCAATTCGCGAATCATATTCTGATTAGCGAATTTAATCATCCTCTAAAGGGGCGAAATCGATTTCATAATGTCATCGGACAGGCTTTAAATCAATTGATCCTGAATAACACTCATTTGATGCAGGCCAAAACGGAGCTTACAGACAAGATCCGTAAAACCTCTTATATCGATGAAGTGACTGAATTAGGCAACCAACTGTTTTTTAAAGCGGAGCTGCAAGTCCGTTTACATAATCATGATGAAGCAGAATCTGGGTTGGTTATGATTCTTTCATTTGTTGATACCGATACTAAAACCAGTAAATACTTAACTGATGAACAACAGCAGGAAATCGCTAATTTACTAAAATCTCTGGTCGAAGATATTAATCAGTCGCTGGTTGCACGACTTAAGGATGCCGAATTCGTGTTGTTATTGCCTAATTTCACGGCGGATCAAACAGACCAGTTCTGCAAGAAAACCATCGCTTTATTAGCTAAAACCGTGTTTGACAAGATCCACCAAGGGCATTTTGTTGATATAGGTATTTCAACCTACAAACAAGGATTCGGCTACTACAATATTTTGTCAGAGGCCGATATGGCGTTAAGAAATGCTCAACTGCAAGGAGCCAATAGCTGGTTTGTATACGGCGAGCCACTAGCGCAGCATAAAGCGAAGGGTAGTTTAAGTTGGCGCAATTTTTTGCAGAAAGTTTTAGATAGAAGAGAAATTGTGTTGTACAGCCAGAGTCTGCACTACTTTAAAGGTAAACCCATTTCTCACCGGGAGATACTATCGAGAATTAGCGACGGAGATGAAGTTATTTCGGCCGATAGCTTTTTGGTAATGGCCGATAAATGTGGGCTTGCGGCGGAATTCGATCGACAGATAATCGACAGCGTGATCAAACATTTGTTGTATCAGGAAGATAATATCGCGGAACATAAGTATTCAATTAATATTTTTACATCCAGCTTATTCGATCAGCGTTTTGTACATTGGTTGCTGGCTAGGCTATCCAGCTACCCTGAATTGAACCAGCAACTTATATTCGAGCTTCCAGAAAATCAAATTAGCAAACATATTGACGCGATTTATCCGGTTATGGAGCAATTTGCCAGTTTGGGGGTAAGCTGGGCGGTAGAACATTTCGGTGCCCCTGCAGAAGATTTGAGTTATTTAGACAAAGCACCGATTAGTATGGTTAAGGTTGACCGACGAATCATCAACAACATCAGTATCGACAAAGCACAGCAACTGCTTTTAACGTCTCTTGTTGTGACTTTAAGAAATCGTAATATCAAAATATTCGTCGAGGGTGTAGAAAAGCAACAGGATGCCATATATTTGCAGCAAACAGAAATTGATGGTGCGCAAGGATACTATTTTGATAAACCGCAGAGGCTCAGTTTAATCGAACGAAGATTAAAAGCCGTTTGAGTCAAACCTCAGGGCAAGAGCACTATAAAAATAAAATAGGACTAATAACGACTAAAAAGCCCCTCTACGGCAATTGCCGAGAGGTCGGAAATGTCTAAATTAATATCAACTCCAACTTGTCATTCGGAATAAAGCCAAAAATTAGAGCTTAACTCTATAATGATCTTACCCTAAGTCTAACCTTACTTATCTAGTGATAATTTGTTTTATACTGTTTATACATATCAAGCAGATTTTTAAGTATGCACTATCAAAAACTATTTGAATCTTCAAGGATAAGCGTCACTTTTTGAGATATTTATCCAGATAATCGTCCGATTATCTGGAATTTATTTGATTTTTTAGTAATTCGGGCTAGAATTGGGCTTATGTTTGATTCATTATGCAATAATTAATGAGTTAAAACGTTGTTGCTTTAGTGAAACAGCGAGTTTTGCAAAAGCAAAATGGATGACTATTGATGGGATATCGCTCGCCAATCAGGCCTGTTAGTCAAATACAGAAATTAATATTGAGGGTCCAGAAATGGATAAAAAATCTAAGAATTCGAATTTTCGAGTAATAGATGGTGACAAAGCCTACGTGGGGACAGAAAGACGACTAGAGCGTCGCCGCGAGCTGGGCCATGATAGAGTGGAAAGACTACTGAAGAATTTTGGTCTGGACCGTCGTTTAAGCACTGACCGAAGGCGCAAAGATTCCTCCTGGTTTTTGACCTCTGATAAAGTCGCTAATTTATAGTCTTGGGGTAAAATAAAATTTTCAAAAAACCGATGTAATTGTCGGTTTTTTTATGTCCACGGAAGGACTGTGTTCTGCAAATAGTCATGCATGCTAAATGTAAGGTGCCAGGTGCCAGGTGCCAGGTGTTAAGTTCTAAGTTCTAAGTTCTAAGTGCTAAGTGCTAAGCCCCGAAGCCCGATGTCTGAGATTTACTCATGCAATATAAAAACGTCTCGCAAGTATTTTCGTTAATACAAAACTCTCCAGTGCAAAGGCTATCGCTCGATTTTGCCGAAAATCGAGGTATCCTGTTAGATATAAAAAGAGATGATTTAATTCACCCGGTTATTTCAGGCAATAAATGGCGAAAACTCAAATACCTGCTGTTATCGATAGAAGCAAAAGGGTATCGTAAAGTCGCAACGATGGGTGGAGCCTATTCAAATTTCATTCATGCATTGAGTTATATTTGTTATTTGCTAGGCTGGCAATGTGATTTGCATATTCGAGCTTTTCCTGAGCAGGCTCTTACTCCGACACTGATTGACTGTCAGGGATGGGGCGCAAACTTCTATTTTGTGGATAGAAAAGGGTATAGGGTATTAAGAAACAAACCGCCGCGACTGACAAATGATATCCTGTGGATTGCAGAAGGCGGAATGCACCAGCAATCCATGTCAGGTTTGCAAGAAATCATGATGGAACTTAATCACCAGTATCATTATATTGTGATCGCTACGGCGACTGGTACTAGTGTCGCCGGGTTAGCTGAAGGGGCGGAGATTTATCAGCGTGATGCAAAGATTATCGGTATTTCGGTAATCAATAATGCCAATCAACAACGGCAAGATATTGCTAATTTAGTTCCTCAATTTGATAAGGCATGGTCAATCGTTGAAGGTTATGAATTCGGAGGTTTTGCTAAAACCAGTTCGCAGCTCAAATCGTTTACCGAGCAATTTAGTCAGCAACATAAAATTCCGCTAGAGCCTATTTATAGTGGCAAGTCATTTTATGCGGTGATGGATTTAATCCGCAAAGGTTATTTCGGTAAAAACACTGACATTCTTCTGATCCATTGTGGTGGATTGCAAGGGACTAGTACCTGGACACAGGGATTTTGACTAGTTCAGAGTTCAGCCAACAAGTGAGTGCAAGGCGTGACTCGAAGACAAGACCCAAAGCATTCGCTCCG
>CAZOBX010000152.1:0-2790 GCA_964578045.1 uncultured Kangiella sp.
GAACTTAGAACTTAGAACTTAGAACTTAGAACTTAGAACTTAGAACTTAGAACCTGGAACTTAAACTCCCATTCAGCTAGGATTAATCTTCATTTGTTATATTGCTTGTCATAATCAAACAATCGAGCAAAATAATGAAATTATCTCCCAGTGTACTGATTGTCCCGTTGTTAGTCCTCATTACCGGCTGTTCAAGCCATGTTTCTAGTGGGTATGGATACGGCCACCATGGGCATGTTTCCATTAGTGGTCACGGACACGGCTCTGGAGCTGCAGTTGTTGGCGCTTTGATTGTTGGCGGAATTATTGGGACTATTATTGCCGATTCAAAAAATCAGCAGGCAAATCGGCAAGCAGAGCAGGCCAATAACTCGCAAGTTCAAACCGGAACTCAAGATGAATTAGTTAACGGCTATGCCATTGATAATTCTCAAAATGATAGCGAAACTGAATACCAAACAGCACTGGCTGAAAATCAGACAAATGTTCAATGGTACCAGTACGGTAAAGATGGTAATTGCTACTTGATGGGGGTTGATAAAGGCGTTACTGATGTCGTATCTGCGGTGCCCAAGAAAAAATGTGTTCAATAAGTGTTTTATTGAGTTAATATAATCGTATAAAGATTGATCTTACTTATATCTTTTTATCAGTCGCTATGGAGCACAACTGCTCGCAATTTCCCCCCAATTCCTTTATAGTCTTGCTCTGAAGGCCCTTTGTTTGCTCGTAAATCCTTAATAAGGTTTTGAGTATACTATGGTTAATTTTATTTGCTCAGTAACAACTAAAAATTCAATTTAGCCTTCATTAATCAGTTTAAACATTAATCAAGTTTAATGTTCTAAGTAGCATAAACGCAACAATCACCCAAAAATCAATAATCTTATAATAGGAGCTTGGGATGGAAATTGAATACATTATTAATATGTTGGCACGTTGGGGACATCTTCTTTTCGGTATGACCTGGATTGGATTACTCTACTATTTTAACTTTATCCAGGGCGGTTATTTTAAATCAGCTAGTTCTGAAGGCTTAGCCGATGCAAAAGCCAAGTTGGCGCCAGAAGCCCTTTGGTGGTTTAGATGGGGCGCGATGTTTACTTTTATCACCGGTGTGATTTTACTCTATGGGGTAGAAAAGAATCATCAGATGAATAGTTATATCGTCATTGGTGCAACATTGGGTACTTTCATGTTCCTGAATGTTTGGTTAATTATCTGGCCAAATCAGAAAATTGCATTAGGTATGGTCGAAGGCGATGCGGCAGCTGCCGGCGGTAAAGCACTTTTAGCGTCTCGAACCAATACTTTGTTTTCAGGTCCTATGGCTTTTTGTATGTTAGCCGGCGCGCATTTTGGCGCATGGGGTAATTTATCTGCTCATATGAACGCCATGTATGCCGCGTTAGCGGTGGTTGTATTACTGGAAATCAATGCAATAGTCGGCAAGCAAGGCCCAATGGCCAGTGTTCGCGGTGTAATTGTTAGCAGCCTGGTTTTGACGGGTGTTGTTGTTGCTATCTTACAGATGGTATAACGATACTTGTAGGAGTGGTTAAAAAAAGCTACTGCACAACAAATAAAAAAACCGACGATTCGTCGGTTTTTTTATTTCTATCTTGTCAGTGGTTTTAACAACTACTCATCTAAAAAGCTTCTCAACTGATCAGAGCGAGTGGGGTGTCTTAGCTTTCTTAATGCTTTGGCTTCAATTTGACGAATTCTTTCACGAGTCACATCAAACTGCTTACCCACTTCTTCTAAAGTATGGTCTGTGTTCATACCAATACCAAAACGCATTCTCAACACTTTCGCTTCTCTTGCGGTAAGGCCAGATAAAACTTCTTTGGTGGCTTCACCGAGACTTTGAGAGGTGGCGGTATCAATCGGAGAATCCTGATTTTCATCTTTGATAAAATCACCCAAATGCGAGTCTTCATCATCACCAATCGGTGTTTCCATTGAAATAGGCTCTTTAGCGATTTTTAACACTTTACGGATTTTATCTTCCGGTAATTCCATGCGGATCGCTAATTCGTCAGGTTGAGGCTCGCGACCCATTTCCTGAAGCATTTGTCGAGAAATACGATTTAATTTATTGATGGTTTCAATCATATGGACTGGAATACGAATAGTTCTTGCCTGATCGGCAATAGAGCGAGTGATCGCCTGTCTGATCCACCAGGTGGCATAAGTTGAAAACTTGTATCCACGGCGATATTCAAATTTATCAACCGCTTTCATTAGACCGATATTGCCTTCCTGGATCAAATCTAGAAACTGCAATCCACGGTTGGTGTATTTTTTAGCAATCGAGATAACCAGTCGCAAATTCGCTTCAACCATTTCTTTTTTGGCGCGACGCGCTTTGGCTTCACCGATGGACATACGGCGATTGGTTTCCTTGATTTCCACTACAGTTAACTTACTTTCGTCTTCAATTCGAGCAATTTTATTTTGGCAACGAATAATATCTTCTGCGAACTCTTCCAGATCGTCATGATATTCTGTTTCTTTGTCCAAAATGGAATCAATCCATTTGGTATTGGTTTCATTACCTGGGAAAGTTCGAATAAAATCCTTACGTGGCATCTTGCCCTGTTCTGTGGAAAGCCGCATGATCAGTCTTTCTTGTGTTCTAAGGCTGGTCATACGTCGACGCATACGACTTGATAACTTATCAAACATTTTTGGCAATAAGCGGAATTTCAAGAATTCTTCTTTCATCGCCTCGATGTGCTTGATCGCATTCTTATGTTTTCTACCGTATTTATCGGTCGCCAATAT
>CAZOBX010000152.1:2800-13704 GCA_964578045.1 uncultured Kangiella sp.
TTCTTGCGTAGCTCGGTAAATATTTCTTTGGCGAGTTCAGGATCCGGCCCTAAGTTTTCTTCTTCATCATCGTCATCGGAACCATTTTCACCGTCTTCATCGGCCAATTCTTCTTTAGGCACTTCAGAACCAACATGGCTGGCTGCTTGCGCGGCTTCGGCAAGGTTGTCGGCATAACCCGTGATAATGTCAGTTAGTTTGATTTCTTCGGCTGCAAATCGGTCATATTCATCTAACAGAGAACTAACGGTTTCGGGATATTCTGCGATGGAAGCCAGCACTTGCCTGATACCTTCTTCAATCCGTTTGGCTATTTCTATTTCGCCTTCACGAGTTAAAAGTTCAACGGTTCCCATCTCGCGCATATACATACGAACTGGATCGGTAGTTCGTCCTAATTCGTTTTCGACACTGGCCAGCGCTGCAGCAGCTTCATCTGCTGCATCTTCGTCAGTCGCCGCATTTTCATTCATTAGTAATGCGTCAGCTTCCGGGGCTACTTCAAATACTTGAATACCCATGTCATTGATCATGCCGATAATATCTTCGACTTGATCGGGATCGACGATATCGGGGGGTAAATGATCATTCACTTCAGCGTAGGTAAGATATCCTTGCTCCTTACCGCGAGCAATAAGTAACTTCAGCTGAGACTGTTGTGAAGGGGCTTCTTTTGATACTTCGTCTGACATTCAGGTAAACCTTAACTATTCGGGGAAGAGACTATCCTAGATAATGTAGCTTTATATACAAACTCTAGTATAAAAACACTTCTTTTGCTAAATTTCATGGTTTTCGTGTGTGAAACACGGAACGCGCAATTATACACAGTGTAAGCGTAGATCAGCAAGAAAGCGAATGGTTTAAAAGGCAAAAAAATTGAATAAATCTACTTTTTGAGAAGTGGTAACCATTAGCAAGCTAAATCTTACTGCTAGCCTCTATTCAGCATTTCTTTCTGCAGGGACTTTAAGCTGGTTTTCTCTTGTTGAGAAAGTGGCTGAAGTTTTGATTTTGCTATTAATCGGTCCCATTCATCGATAATGATTTCTCTTTCAAGCCGGCTTAGTAAATCAGCCAGTTCGCTGGGCATTTGTTCTCGAGTGATAATCAAATCACTATTCGCCAGTTTTTTGAGGTGGGTTTCTTCAGCTTTATCGCGCCAATGCTCGATTAGCATTCCGGTGGAAATTCCTTCATTCTGGTCAATCAGCGAGCATAATCGAGAGAATATTTTAGCGCCTGCCTCATCCAGTTGCTTAATCCAATCGAGATTAGCGGCGGGTAAGGCGTCAGGATTTTGCAACAACAAAGCGATTGCCCGTCGAAAAGGCGCTTTTCCCTGAATTTTGATTGGTTTGACTTCTAAGCCAATGTTTTCATTGTTTGATGCTGAACCGGGCGGTCTCTCTTGTGTTTTCGATGGTTGGTCCTTTTGCAGGGCTTCGGTAAGCTGTTTTTCAGTTAATCCCGCCAGTGATGCCAGCCGCTGGTCAAAACGGGCTTTTAAAATACCGTCTGTAATGGCATGACTAAAGGGTTTGGCCAAATGGACTAATCTAGCTGGACCTTCAAAGGTATTCATATCGACCTGAGAGGTCAAATATTGCAGCAAAAAGTCAAATAGCGTAATCGCCTCGTCGACATTTTGGTTGAATTCTTCAGCGCCTATTTTCCGAACCATGGTGTCTGGGTCTTCGCCGTCCGGCAAAAACATGATGCGAATTTCACGCGCATCTTTGAGTAGAGGCAAGGCATTTTGTAATGCGCGGATGGCTGCTGCCTTTCCGGCTTTATCACCATCAAAACAAAAGACAATCCTAGAACATATACGAAACAGGGTTTGTAGGTGTTCACTTGATGTGGCGGTTCCCAGGGTCGCTGTAGCGTTATAAATGCCAAATTGAGCGAGTGCAACCACGTCCATATACCCCTCAACAATAATAATCTGCTGGATACTACGTAATTGCTTACGCATTTCATATAAACCATAAAGCTCTCGGCCTTTGTGAAATAATTTCGTTTCAGGTGAATTCAGGTATTTCGGTTCTCCCTGATCGATAATTCGGCCACCAAAACCAATGACCTGGCCACGACGATTTCGAATGGGAAACATGATCCGGCCTCGAAAGCGATCGTAAGTGTGGCCTTTGTCATTTTTAATCATCATGCCGCTATCCACCAGATCTTGTTGTAGATCATTAGAGGGGGATGACAATTTGAGTAAATTTTGCCATTCATCGGGCGCATAGCCGATAGCGTACTGTTTAGCAATTTCACCACTTAACCCTCTATTTTTGAGATAGGTGATGGCGCTTTTGGCATTGGGGTTATTTTTGAGCTGCTGCTGATAGTATTCTGAAACGTCGGCCATCAACGGATACAAGTGATCTTGAAATGTCTGTTTAGTCCCGTCATAGGCTTCTCGGGGAATTTCAAGGCCCATGGTTTGGGCCAAATCTTCGATGGACGCAACAAACTCCTGGCCTTCATATTCCATGATAAAGGTCAGCGCATTACCACTCACCCCACAGCCAAAACAATAATAAAACTGTTTATCAGGGCTGACCGAAAAAGACGGGGTTTTTTCATTATGAAAAGGACAACAAGCTGAGTAATTCTTACCGGTTTTCTTTAAATTGATACGTCGCTCAATAATATCGACGATATCCACTCTAGCGAGCAGCTCATTGATAAAGGATTGAGGGATACGACCGGACATAGATTATGCTAACGACAGAATAAAATTGGAGGAGAAGTTTAGCATTGATACTATTTTCTGGTAAGAGGGTATTTAAAAATAGCGACTAGGGGAAAAACGGATTTCAGAAAGAAGATTGGTTTCAAAATGGTGTGCTAGAACCTAGAACCAGCTATTACCCTAACTTAGCTTTAATCTTTCCGCTAACGGCGCCAATATCGGCGCGGCCTTGCAGTTGTGGCTTAAGTATCGCCATCACTTTACCCATATCGCGCATTGATTCGGCGCCGGTTTCGCTCATGGCGGCATCGATCAAGGATGAAATCTCATCATCGTTCAACGCCTGAGGCATATAGTTTTGCAGGGCTTCGATTTCTTCTTTTTCGATATCCGCCAGTTCTTGTCGACCGGCAGATTCAAACTGAGAGATAGAATCGCGACGTTGTTTGATCATTTTGTCCAAAATCACCAGAATATCAGTATCTTGGACTTCAATGCGTTGATCAACTTCGATTTGCTTGATAGCGGCTAGCAACATACGAATAGCGGATAAGCGCACCTTTTGCTTATTGCGCATCGCTTCTTTCATATCGCCTTTTATTTCTACAAGTAATTCTGACATGTCGGTTTATCTTGTCTAAATTTAGATTCTAGTCGGTTATGACTAGTAAAGACGCTTGGGCTTGATGGTTTCGCGAGAAACTTGCTTAAGATGACGCTTAACGGCTGCGGCTTTCTTACGCTTACGAACTGAAGTTGGCTTTTCGTAATGTTCACGTTGACGAACTTCAGCAAGAATTCCTGCTTTTTCACATGAGCGCTTGAAGCGGCGTAGTGCTATATCAAAGGGTTCGTTATCTTTAACTTTCACTGCTGGCATTGAAATTATCCTAGCTAATTTATACAGGGTCCCTTTATTGGGAGCCTCATAATCAAAATATGGTTAAAAAACCGTCACAATCGACGAGGGCGCAGATAATACAGCTTTTTATCATCGGATGCAAAGAAAAATAACCAACAAAGCCGAAGTATTTTCGATAGTTTTTGCCGGTTAATCAAATGCAGGTTATTATCTCGGAAAATGTGGCACAAAGTCACAAGATTAATTCGCCACGGAGGCACGGAGAGACGGAGGAAAAACTATTATGAAAATATCTTCAAAAGTTCATGGCAACTATAACGCTATGAAAATTAATGACAAATCGTTTTTTATTCTTTCTCCGTTACTCCGTACCTCAGTGGTGAATATTCTTTATTTATTTTCTTAAGTGAAATTATCATGACCAAAATTTTAGGAATAGAAACTTCATGCGATGAAACGGCCATCGCTATTTATGATGAGCAGCAAGGCATTATTGCGCACCAACTCTATTCACAAATTGAATTACACGGTGAATACGGTGGGGTAGTACCAGAATTGGCATCACGCGATCATGTGCGAAAAATAATCCCGCTAGTAGATTCTGCATTCAAAGAGGCCAAAATATGTCACAGAGAACTGTCAGCGATTGCCTACACTCAAGGGCCAGGGCTAATCGGAGCTTTGCTGGTAGGTGCCACAATCGGGCAATCTCTGGCATTTGCATGGAAATTACCGTCTATTGGCATTCATCATCTGGAAGGGCATTTATTGGCGCCGATGCTTGAGGATAATAAACCTGAGTACCCGTTTTTAGCTTTATTAGTCTCTGGCGGACATACCATGTTGGTCGATGTCAGGGGGTTAGGTGATTATCAGATTATTGGTGAATCAATCGATGATGCCGCGGGAGAGGCCTTTGATAAAACGGCCAAAATCATGGGATTGGATTATCCAGGTGGCCCAATACTAGCTAAATTGGCTGAAAAGGGCATGGACCAAACAATGCGATTCCCCCGGCCAATGACCGATAGACCCGGATTAGATTTCAGCTTTAGCGGGTTAAAAACTTTTGCCGCCAATAAAATAGCGGCTTCAGACGGCAGTGAACAATCTAAAGCTGATATCGCTAAAGCGTTTCAAGATGCGGTGGTTGATACTTTGGCGATCAAATGTAAAAGAGCGATAAAGCAGACCGGCAGAACGGCGTTGGTGGTCGCCGGCGGAGTGAGCGCCAATATTGCATTACGCGAAAAGCTGGCGGAATTGATGGAGAGTTTTAGTGGCAGGGTATTTTACCCTCGCCATGAGTATTGTACCGATAACGGCGCGATGATTGCTTACGCCGGTTATTGTCATTTTAAGCAGGAAAATACTCAAATAGCGGAATCCTACCCAATTAAAGTCCATCCACGTTGGCCGATGTCGGAGGCTTTTGGCTAATCCAATCGCTTGTACTATCCCTCAATCAGCGGTTCTTTACCTTGCAACAAATTAGCAATATTGCTCTTGTGCCTTATTAATACAACGGCGGACAGCGCGCAAAGAGGCACAAATAATTCTGGCTTAAAGTGATATCCATAAATTGGGATCACCATGCTAGTCAGAATTGAGGCCACCGAAGAACGGCCAAAAGTGTAAGCAGTCAAAAGCCAGGTACCGGCAATTAAGATGGCAAACGAAGACATCACCAGCGCTACTACGGTCATCATACTGGCAACTCCTTTGCCGCCTTTGAAGGAAAAGTAAAGGGGAAAACAATGGCCGATAACAGCCATGACGCCAACCCATAAACTTGCTTCCCGGCCGTAATCCAGCTTATACACCAACACCATTGGCAGTGCTGTTTTTAAAAAATCACCAAATAAAGTGAAAAATCCCATCCAGCGGCCACCGATCCGATGCACATTAGTTGCGCCGGGGTTATGTGATCCCACCGTTCTGGGATCCGGTAAACCAAACAGGCGACACACTAATATCGCCGACGAGATAGAACCGGCGAGATAGCCAAAAACCAGACTAAGACTGAAAAATAGGTCCATCGCAATTATTTCAAGAATATTTATCTGAAATGAAAATGATAGAGCTATTGTAAATGAATAACGATACAAATAGTATTATCCTGGAAAAATCAACCGATTCAGGAAAATCTGCAGATAAAGGAATTTACATCTTTTTCGCGTTCAACTGATTATTCCAGGATTAACCAAACGTTATTGAGAGAAATAGGACTGTTAATGGATATTGTTTTTATCAGAGATTTAGAAGTAAAAACTGTCATTGGGGTTTTTGATTGGGAAAGAAAAATCCGACAACGACTGGTGTTTAATATTGAGCTTGGGACTGATTTTTCAGCAGCGGCGATAAGTGATAATTTGCAGGATACCCTGGATTATAAAGCCATATCTCATGCCATTGAAGAAATGGCGGAAGCAAGTAGTTATCAACTAGTTGAAGCATTAGTTGAAGCCGTTGCTCAAATGGTTATCGAAGAATTTGGAGTAAAATGGTTATCTATCACCCTGGACAAACCGGGTGCGGTGAGTTGCGCCAGAAGCGTCGGGGTCAAAATAGAAAGAGGCGAAAAGTGGTAGATATCTTTATTGGCATCGGTAGCAATATTGAGCCGCAAAAAAATGTATCCAAAGCGCTTGAGCTTTTACGGTTGAAATTTCCATCGATCGTTTTTTCTCGAATTTTCGAAAGTGAAGCGGTTGGATTTGATGGCGATAAGTTTTTAAATTTGGTGGCCAGGTTTGAGCTAAAAGATTTGAACGCTAATCGATCAGGTTCAAGTGATCTTGTCGCAAAATATTCCAGCTCCATTGACCAGCTCTGTTTTTTAATAGCAGAACTAAAAGAAATTGAAAATCAACTGGGACGAAAAAGGGACGACAAGAAATTTAGTGCCCGAAATATCGATATTGATGTTTTGTTATTTGGTGATTTACAGATTGATGATCCCGTTGAACTACCTCGGGGGGAAATATTAGAAAATGCTTACGTATTATGGCCTTTGTCGGAGCTTGCAGCAGAATTAAAGTATCCGGGTAGTGATAAAACCTATTGGGAATATTGGCAGGAGTTTGATAAGTCTTTGCAAAAACTGGAGCCTGCCGAGTAGGTTTATTATTTTGCTGCTTTTATTTTTTCCAGCACTAAATCGCACTGTTGGCAACATAGAAACAAAGCAAGAAAATTTTAAATATAAAGCCGTCGCCCGCCGTCAACATTAATAACACTTCCCGTCGAATACTGGGCTTCCAATAACAAATAAGCAACCGTTAGACTTATATCCCGAGCAGTACCAGCTCTCTTAAGCGCGGTATTTTCAATAATCATATTTTGTTTTTGCTGCTCTTGCTCAGCATTATTGGTTGGCCACAAAATAGCGCCCGGTGATACTCCGTTAACTCGAATATCCGGCGCAAAACGACTGGCCAATTCTCTAGTAGCTGCCAGCAACGCCGTTTTACTTGCAGTATAACTGCAATGTTCAGAGAGTCCCTGCTGCGCATAAATATCGATGATATTGACGACAGAACCGTTATTTTTTTTTAAATAAGGGAAGGCTATCTCAATCAATTTGACCGGTTGAATAAAGTTGATCTGCATAAAGGAATCGAGGTCACTCGTTGGGGTTTGCAAAAATGGCGTTGGATAAAATATAGAAGCGTTATTAACTAGATAATCCAAGCGGCTGAAAGTACTGATTACTTGCCCAATTAGATTTTCAGCAACATTAGGCTCGATTAAGTCGCATTGAAATAGCGAAGCACTATGGCTTCTTTCTGCATTAAGCTGTTCACAAAGTCGGTTAGCGGCTTCTGTTGAATGTCCGTAATGAATAGCGATATCGATATTTCTGCGGTGTAGTTCAAGAGCAATACTCTTTCCGAGCCGATGGGCGGCACCAGTAACTAAAGCAACTTTGTTGTTATTTTTCATAGATATCAGTATTGAAAGGCGATAGGATCAATTACCTAAGTCCCTACTTCAAAATCACGATTATAGCAGGCTCTTTTGATTCCCTGTGCTTGGAATAAATGCCCAATTAACCTGCGGGTGACTCTAAGATTTCTTCAAAGCACAGGGAAACCAAATGGTCACACTTTATTTCGTGAGTCTATATAGAGACTTGGGTATTATGGCTCAAATAATTGAAAACACCGAATTAAAAAAATGAATCAAAGTTCAAAACCACTAAAATCTTTTAAAGTTTCTGAACAAGCGAAAGATATTCAAGAGTGTCTATCGGCTAAAATCCAGTCAGAAATTCTTAAGCATGATGGAAAAATTCCTTTTTCACAGTTTATGCAAATGGCTTTGTATGAGCCGGGGTTAGGTTATTACCAAAATAACCTGCATAAATTCGGTGAAAAAGGTGATTTTATTACCGCGCCAGAAATGGGTCATCATTTTGCAAAATGTTTGGCCAGAAGCGTCAGGCAATTTTTTCTCGAATCATCTCAAACAAAGCCATCCCAAGCAGCGTCAAACCAAACAGAGCAAAAAGTTTTATTAGAAATCGGTGCTGGCAGCGGAATTCTTGCGGTTAATCTTTTGACAGAATTGGAACAGTTGGATGCTCTGCCGGCTCAATACCTTATTCTTGAACCTTCGGCACAATTACAAAGCCAACAAAAATCACTGTTAAAAAGCAATTTACCGAATTATTTTTCCAATATTGAATGGATTAGTCAACTACCAGAAAAGTTATACGGCCTAATTTTAGCCAATGAAGTGCTAGACGCGCTGCCCTGCGAACGAGTTAAGCGGGTTGATGGCCAATGGCTAAAATTGGGTGTTAGTTATGACAATGGAGATTTTATTGATTGTCTGATGCCGCTAATGGACGGCGACAATTTACCCAGCCAGTTAACCATCAAAGGCGCCAAAGATCGCTATCAGGACGATTACACGACAGAATACAGGCCGCTAGTCACAGGATGGATAAAGGCGCTTGCTAATACCCTCGACATGGGGGCAATTTTGTTAGTTGATTATGGTTATTCGGAATCAGAATTTTATCATCCACAAAGAGTGCAGGGGAGCCTTAGCTGTTTTATCAGTCATCATTCACATTCACAGCCGCTGCAATATGTCGGGTTACAGGATATTACTGCCCATGTTGATTTTACTCAGATCGCCAAAGTAGCGGATGAAATGGAACTGGAAATCACCGGTTACACCACCCAGGCGGGATTTTTGCTGGAAAATGGTATTACCGAAATTAGCGATGAAACAACTGAAAATGAATCTCCCGAGCAACGATATCAACGAAGCCAGGAGTTACAAAAATTATTAATGCCAGGGCAAATGGGTGAAGTGATCAAGGTGATTTTATTGAGCAAAAATCTGGATAGCGAAATTAAAGGATTTGCATTGCAAGACCATTTGCATCGATTGTAGTAGAATGTGGCTGCTTCAGGCAAATCGGCAAGCAAATAAGTATCAAACCAGAATAGAAACCATGAAAAACAAAATATTGCTAACAATCTTTCTACTGTTGATAAGCCCGTGGGCGCATGCAGCCGATCTGGTTGCATGGAAAACTTATCTTGCTGTGGTGATGGGAATCGCTTTAATTGGTGGAACCATTCTTAGTCTTCGAAATCAAAAGGCGGAAAGCCGAGCGGCTAAAATACTATTGGCTGGACTCTATTTTTGGGTGATCACTTTTGCTGAGTTGACCATACTCGCGCTGATTTATCACTTCAATAAATAATCAAACAAAAACAAACTAGGAAATAACATCAAATGGATTGGTTACAAGCTGTTCTTTTAGCCTTATTGCAAGGTTTTACCGAATTTCTACCAATATCAAGTTCTGCCCACTTAATTCTACCAGCTCAATTACTTGGCTGGATTGAACAAGGGATCGCCTTTGATGTGGCAGTGCATGTAGGCTCTCTGATCGCGGTACTTATTTACTTTCGTAAGGAAGTGGTTGCCATGGTAATCGCCTGGTTTGGCTGGGTATTTAAAGGACAAAAATCGTCTGATGGCCGTCTGGCCTGGGCGGTTCTTTGGGGCACAATCCCGGTTGGGCTAGTCGGGGTAACTTTCAGTCTACTTGATATCGATGATTATTTGAGATCAACGAAAATTATCGCCGCAACCACCATATTGTTCGCTTTTGTTCTCTGGTGGGCAGACAACAAAGCGCAAGAAAAAAGAGACGAGCATTCTTTAGGGTTTAAAGATATTCTATTTATTGGCTGTGCTCAGGCGATTGCGCTGATCCCGGGTACTTCTCGTTCAGGTATTACCATGACGGCAGGACTGATACTTGGTTTGACTCGCACTGCTGCGGCCAGGTTTTCTTTTTTGCTTTCGATCCCGGCAATCATATTACCAGGCGGTTTAAAATCTTATGAGCTTGCCACTGGTGAGCTGCCGGTTGATTGGAGCATGATGATGTTGGGTGCTACGGTGTCTGCGGTAGCTGCTTTGACTTGCATACACTTCTTTTTGATCTTGTTGGATAAGATTGGTTTTAAACCCTTTATCTTTTATCGTTTGGGATTAGGCGCTGTATTGGTTTATATGATGGTTTGATTGGTATCGCCGGTAGGTGCTGAGGGTAGCGATGCTCAACAATTTTTGAGTTTATCGCAGGCAGTTTGTTGGGGTTCGCAAGCTACGGTTGAACTCAATTCTGCGCCATATGTTTAACAATACGCACACGTTGCCGATGGATCTGCTCTCCGATTTGTTTACCGGTATAACCGCTGTCAATAATTTCCCTGGTCGAAATAGCCTGACAGGCGACTAACGCTTTTCTCATTATGTCCGATTGAGGATAGTCTCTTGTTTCAAACCCCGTCCTTCCCCGAAAATCAGCTTCACAGGCAATCAAGAACTGTTCAAACCGTTCAGGTTTTCTAAATGCGTCGGTTTGTTCTAAGACTTTAACAATGGTTTTGGGTTTTAAATCTTCTATACGATGCAAATGAAGATGAAATTCGCTAACCAGTTTGGCAAGTCGAATATGAGCGGCCGGCGCTTTAATTCTCTTACCGATTTGCTCGATAAGCGGTATACCCATTTTTTCGTGACCTCGATGACTTGGCCATTGTTCTTTTGGGGTAACACCTTTGCCAAGATCATGGCATAAAGCGGCAAACCGGGTCGCCGAATCGTCCGTCAATAACACGCATTGCTCTAAAACCATCATAGTATGCACCCCGGTATCGATTTCCGGATGCCATTTTTCCGGATTTGGGATCCCCCACAAGCAATCAAGTTCGGCGAACCAGTCGACCAATGCACCGCAGTCTTTCAGGGATTGAAAATAAACCTGAGGGGATTTCTCGCCCAATGCTCTGACGGTCTCTTTCC
>CAZOBX010000152.1:13714-14345 GCA_964578045.1 uncultured Kangiella sp.
CTTTCCAGACTCGCTCTGCAGTGAGTGTTTTTAACTCGCCAGAATCAGACAGCTCAGCCATTATTTCAAGTGTTTCAGGCGCGATGGTAAATCCTAAGTGGTGATATCTGGCGGCAAATCTAGCCACTCGCAAGACTCTTAGAGGATCTTCAGAAAAAGATGGGGATATATGTCGCAATATTTTTTTTTCCAGATCTTTTTTACCATTATAAGGGTCGAATAATTTGCCATTGTTATCGAGTGCCATGGCATTGATTGTTAGATCCCGTCTAATTAGATCGTCTTCTAAGGTAACGTCGACGGAAGTGAAAACTTCAAATCCTTTGTGGCCAGAACCTGATTTTCGTTCGGTGCGAGCGAGCGCATATTCCTCACCGGTGAGTGGATGCAGAAAAACAGGAAAGTCGTCACCGACGCGCTTAAAGCCTTTCTTGAGCAGATCATCCGGTAGGGCACCAACCACCACCCAGTCTTTATCAATTACTGGGTAGTTGAGCAGCTGGTCTCTTACTGCACCGCCGACTAAATAGGTTTGCATCAGTTCTTTTTGTTAATTTGCTATTTGATAAATCTGAAATTGAGCGGGTATTGGTATTCTACGCCTTCGTTTGCTTTTATGGCGGCGATGATA
>CAZOBX010000153.1:0-14292 GCA_964578045.1 uncultured Kangiella sp.
ATGCAATTTTAAGCACTCGACTAACTCCGAGCGAATTCTTAGCCGAATATAGTGAATTAGAGGAGCGGCTTTGGCTTCTAATCGCCAAATATTTTCAAAACGTCCAACTATCTAGACTAGACTCTAATCAAGAGTTTTATAAAAAGGTGCCCAAGTCTTTGCCAACCCGATTGTACTTTGAATTAGTCGAGTACAATCGGGCGCAATGTTCAGGTAGCAATTTGCAAAACACTCTTCAATTGGAAGCAATTTTAATACAATGGTTTGAAATAGGTCGAAAAATAGTCCATTATTCAACTAGATAACTCAGTAATAAGAAAGTTTAATTTATGGCAAGTCCAGCGGTCGCTCCAAAACATGGAATTTTACAGCTCACCATCAAAGATAAAGGTGCGCTATACGCCGCTTTTATGCCATTTATTCAAAATGGTGGCCTGTTTATACCAACCAATAAACAATATGCGCTAGGTGATGAAGTCTTTATGTTGCTTACCTTATTGGATGATAATGAGAGATTACCGGTCGCCGGAAAAATCATCTGGATCACCCCTAAAGGTGCTCAAGGTAATAAAGCAAGTGGAATCGGTGTGCAGTTTAGTGATCAGGATAAAGGCGTTACCCGGGGCAAAATAGAGACCCATTTAGCCGGAGTGCTTGAGTCAGACCGAATTACCCACACGATGTAAAGTAATCTAGTTCCCAGTCTTATTTAATATAGAAATCCTCAATATGTTAGCAGATTCCCATTGTCATTTGGATCGTCTTGATCTGACACCGTTTAATAATCGATTCGACAAAGCTATAGAAGCGGCCAACGATAAGGGGGTCGAACACTTCCTGTGTGTTGCGATTAATGCTGAAAATCAGAAAGAGGTGATTAAAATTGCCGAAAGCCATGCCAACATTCACGCGTCCGTTGGTATCCATCCGCTGTATACCAAGGGTGAATCAGCCAGTATCGAATCACTGGCCAAAGTCGCGGTTCACCCAAAAGTGGTGGCGATTGGGGAAACTGGATTGGACTATTTTTATGACGCCGAAAGTAAACAGCAACAACTTTCGTTATTCAGAACTCATGTGCAAGCGGCCGTGGAAGTTGGGTTACCTTTGATTATTCATACTAGAGATGCTCGCCAAGATACCCTCGATATTTTACGAGAAGAAGGAGCCGATAAAGTCGGCGGCGTATTGCATTGCTTTACCGAGTCGCTAGAAATGGCCGAAAGCGCCATGCAGATGGGGTTTTACGTTTCTTTTTCTGGCATTGTTACCTTTAACAATGCGACCGAATTACGGGAAGTTGCTAAGCATATTCCTGCCGATCGGATCCTGGTGGAAACCGACAGTCCTTATCTCACGCCAAAACCTTATCGTGGTAAACCCAATTCGCCGATGTATGTTACTGAGGTTGCTAAATTACTTGCCGAGTTACGGGGTGAAAAATACGCTGATTTTTGTCGCACCACAACCGACAACTACTTTCGATTGTTCAATATAAGCACAGAGGTGGATTGGGTTTAAACCGATTTCGATTAAAAGGCAGTAAAAAAATCCCAGGCTCTTTCGAGTACCTGGGGTAGGGGAAGTCTTTATGTAAATCTTTTAAACGTATTGAGTAAACTGTTGGGGAAACAAAATATATTCAATACTATAAATCTAGACCATATTTTTCAAAATGCCAGTTTTTTTCATGAAAATTTCTATTAATTGCTTTCCACGGCAATCTGTTTATAGAAAATCAATTCAAATTCAAATAGTTATGCTCGTAAGTTAAAGTGAAATAAACGTCGCTAAAATTCATCCAGTTTCGTTATTTGTGGAAGCCTTGGCGACTTTATTTAAAAACATTCAGGAAAAGGGCTGTTGTGCAAGAAGCATATTCGCTTTTTTAATCGCCATATCCAAATAATACCAATAAAATTCACCGCCGCGGTATCCTAACAATCGATCAACTAAGGGGTTTCCTGTTGCATCGAGAAAAAGCAAGGTTGGAGTGATTTGAATATTATATTGATTTAGAAATGTCTTGGGAAGCACCATCTCGCCTGAAAAATCCTTGATGGGAATCGATGACGTCCAATCTATTTCTCGGAGGATTATTCTATCCAGATATTCACCACTAAAGATCAATGGAAAGAGTACTTCTTTTTCCAGTTTTTTACAAAAAGCACAGTCGGGGGCTGAAACATATAACAGAATAGTTCGATTGCTCTGTTGTTGGATCTTTCCGTCTTCTGCCAGGTTTTTTGCTAAAGCAATCGTCTCAGTCGCCTGACAAATGCCTGAGCCAGGCAAATCAAAAACAAACAAAACAAAACTGAATAGCAAATTACGCAATGCCAAGATTCCCTTTTACGTTAACTAATTTAGGCGAGTTAAGCTTCTTAAAATCGACGATTTTTTGACTGCGCATATATTCGGCAACTACGTCCCAGATGGGCGCTCCGGGAGACTTGCTGCCTACCGTTGCCCATCCTGCGACTTTGTAGCTTTTGTTAGCCATGATTTTGCTACCATCATCCAATTGCATCTCAGAGACTCTTTTTCCGATACTGGCTTTAGGATCGAGTGCGTAGTCTAAACCACCCACTCTAACCATATCTCCACCTTGTTGATAATAAGGGTCGCTATTAAATAAATTATCTGCGACATCTTCTAATATTAGTTTGATTTCTGCACCGGACATTTCACGAGCATAAGTTTCTGGGTAGGTAATGCAAGTTTGATCCAGCACATGTTCCATTGTGATGGTATCACCTGCGAGCACGCTGGTTCCCCAGCGGAAGCCGGGAGATAACGAAATTTGTGCATCTTTCACATCGCGAAGCGCGTCACAGATTACCTGATCAAATGTGCCGTTAAAATTACCACGACGATAAAGCAGACTGCCAGCAATCCCCAATGGCTCCTGTAGCTTATCGAGAAAGGGGGAGCGCATAGCGTCTATATAGTTTTGCATGGCCGGATCAGCTTCTAGCATATTAGAAAAAATTGGTAATAGCTTGTAGCGGTAACCGGACATTTTTCCGTTACTAAATTTGAAATCCATCACCCCAAGAAATTTACCATTTGAGCCAGCATTGGTTACCAAAGTCATGCCTTTTTCATTTTTTACTTCAATTACCCTGGGCACACCATCATGGGTGTGACCACCTAGTATTGCATCAATTCCAGACACAATGGACGCCATTTTTAAATCGACATCCATACCGTTATGAGATAAGACTACAACTGCCGCTGGTTTTTCACTGGCCCTAATATCATCGACCAGTTCTTGCATTTCTCCATCACGGATGCCAAAAGACCAGTCAGGAATAAATCGTTTAGGATTTGCAATCGGTGTATACGGGAAGGCTTGACCGATCACCGCAATTCTGTGGCCGTTAAGGGTTTTAACGGTATATGGCTTAAAGGCATGGCCGGTATCTGAATCATAGGCGGGGGCATCGTCAAACAACGCTTCTTCTGATACCTTGATGTTTTGTGCTAAGAACTCGCCTTTGAACAATTTTATATTTTCTAGTACTTCGCTATCCTGATAGGTAAATTCCCAGTGGCCGGTCATCACATCGACCCCTAATAAATTACAAGCTTCTACCATATCTTTTCCGCGTGTCCAATATGAAGTGCCGGAACCTTGCCAGGTGTCGCCGCCGTCGAGAAGTAACGTTTTATCGGCGCCAAATTCACCACGTAATTTATCGACTAATGTTTTTAAATGAGCGAAACCACCGACCTTGCCATATTTATGCGCTGCATTTTCGAAATCAAGATGGGTGAGAGCATGCGCGGTAGAACTTGATTCACTAATTTCAAAGGTCTTTAAAAGGTGCTTACCGACTAAATGAGGGGCTTTGCCGTTAGCATCATAAAATCCTAAATTAACATTCGGTTCGCGAAAATAAATGGGATTAAGTTGTGCATGGCAATCTGTCATATGTAGTAATCTTACTTCACCCCAAACAGGTAAATCATACATTTTGTCTAGTGAACGATATGAGGTCGTGCAGCCTGGCAGTATACCTGCTACGCCAGCCATAGCCATCAGGCGACTAAATTCTCGGCGACTCATATTCATAAATAATAACCCTGTATTGTCGGTAATTGATAGCGAAGGTAGTGAATGCTGTTACAAAATTGGAAATGGATGACCAATTAATCTTTAATATTTTTTAGAACCTAGAACCTAGAACCTAGAACCTAGAACCTAGAACCTAGAACCTATTCAGGCTCCGAATTCTGCCAGTTAGCGGCAGCAAATTCTGCCTGCTTTAGACTACTTTCGGCCTGATTTATTGCTTCAGTGGCAAGTTTTTCAGCGAGACCACTGTTACCGTCTTTTACCGCTTGCTTCGCTTGTTTGATTAGTATCGAAGTTGTTGTCCATTCAAAGCCAACTTCGGCCGTTTTTAAGCGAAGAGCTTCTGCCTTTTCAATGATTTCCACAGGGCCGGCGACGCAAACACTTGTGCTAAATAAACTGAATACCAGTAAACTGGATGCTAATTGTTTCATTGGGTGGTTCTCCTATTTTCGCGAGCTGGGGCCGTTAACTACCAAGCCATTACTCATAAGAGTTTGGTAATATTCCAAATTTCGATAAGTTTCACTTTGATAAGCTAATGGCTCTGCTCTAATGTTTTTATTACACTCTCGATAACGACGACCAATAGTGCCCAATTCGCCCCACTTTGATCGGTAAACAGGCATCCCTGTAGGATGGCCAATTGCTGGACTCAATACGTCGGCTCTTAAGCTCGAACCAGCTATTTTTAAGTGGCAGTCAGCGCAAGAAAAATTTAATTGACCACGCTTTGAATAAAAATATTGTTTACCTTTCATGTAAGCGCTGTAGGCCGCTTCATTGGGTACCTTAATCACAAATATTTTGTCTCTCGATGAACTTGCTATATAAGCTGAAATAGCAGCTAGTTCGCCCTGACCGTAGCTTAGCGGCTTCTCACCATTGTTTTCTCTGCAACGGTTAATCGCTAATTCCAGGGTAATGACCTGGTTACTTTTTGTATCGAAATAAGGATAGTTTTGCCTTATAGCCAGTCCACCATTTTCAAAACAGTCTGCGTAGCTCTTGCCATTGGCAAAGGTCGCTTCAAAAAACTCCTGTCCGTCATCGATGCCTAATTCATAAGGAGGAAACTCCTCAATTTCTAACCACTGCTCACGTGAAGCTGGGTCAATCGCATAAACGCCATCCTTAAACTCGCCGAGTTCAACTTTAGGAAACTTATTTGAGTAAAAGTGACGAAAACGTTTAATGTCCTGGTCCACTTTTTGCTGATAGTTCTCTTGATTTGTTACTGCTGAGGGTTCAATTTTTTCGCTTGTAGTCGAGGTACTATTGTCCGAACAAGCTCCTAAAACAATAAAACCGATGGCCAATGCACTTAAAGTTATTTTTTTTCTCATTACATGTTTCTCCTAAGAGTTTTAACACAAACCTATAAGTTACTTATCCCGAGTTAAGGTTACTTAATTTTTGCTACTGAATTACCAGTCATGCCTTTGCTGTCTACAGCTGATACGGAGAATGATTCACCTTTAGCCCCTTTAAAAGAAAACGCCATAAAAGGGTCTTTAGAAACGCCAATTCCAATCTCGGCTTGAAAGACGACTTCGCCTTTGTATTCAACTTTGACTTCTTTTAGATGATGAATAGGAATTAACTTTCCCTCTTTATCTTTTCTTCTACCCGACTCCATCGGATGCTTGATTAGCATTTTCGCCTTAACGATGCCATTTTTTTCTTTTGCTTTAAGTTTGACTTTAATTGCTACCATGATCTTAAACTCCAAATATAAAGGACCAACCCTTTATAAAATAGTTATGAATGATTTATGCCCGTGCTACCCATCAACAATTAGCCGCCGCAGCCGCCGATAGTGACTTTCACTAGCTGGGTCGCACGATGCAATTTTCCATTAGCTTCGACAAGCGCTACCACTTCAGAGGTTTTTCCCATTCTAATTCTAATTTGAATCTCTGCCAAACTGTCGGGTCCAATGTGAAGCGTGGTCACTAGTGGTATTGGATTGTCCTTTACCAACAAACTAATGCTTTTTACATTGGTTAAATCAGTTTTTACTTTAACCGGTACAACAGCGCCATTTTCTGCGATGGAGGGAGCCTTTAACTTAACGTCGCCGCTATCAACAATATCTAGATCGCCAAATTTCTCTTTGATGGCGGCATCGAGGTTGGTGGCAGTAAAAGCCTTTTCATTCCACTTTGCCCAAGCAATTTGTGGCAAGCTGGTGACGAGGGCAATGTATCCTGCAGTTTTACCCAGGTTTATAAAAAATTTTCTTCTCGAAACGGTCATGTGTTGTTACCTTTAATGCTTATTTAGATCAATTTGTTTAATTAATACTGCTATAAGTTAATTCTGGTTTAAGTAAATTTGTGCTTGGGTCGATCTTGATTGCTTGGTTGATAGAATTAATTTAATGATGTTTACAATGTATAAAGCCAATCAACCACTAATTGTATTTCCTGTTCAGTTAATATTCCATGTGCACCGAAAGGAGGCATAAATGTATTTTTGTTATTGGTTCTTGCATCCGTTACTTGTAGCACAAGTTTTTTTCGATCCGGAAATCGTTGCTTCATAGCGATCAGAGCCGGTCCAGTATTTCCCGTTAAAGTGCCACCTTGTACATAATGACAAGCCAGGCAATTCCCTTTACTTCGCGTAAAAGCGATGTTCTTTCCTTTTTCTATATTGGCGTTAGCTACAGCAGGTTCTGCTTGTTCGGCGAGCACTATAGTACTTGTCAGACAAATAAAACTAGCTACTACAACCGCTATTTTTAGTATCATTATTATATTACTCCCAGTAGGTTTTTTTGTAATTATTAGAATTACAAATTTATCTCTGTAGTTAACTTAAGTGTCTTAATCGTGTCACTTAATGGACCTTTTAATCCAGCGTACTTAACATGTAATCGACCACTGCTTTAACAGTGTCATCAGAAAGATCAGTCCGGCCACCTTTGGCTGGCATGGCGTTGACTCCATTTAATGCATTAGCATAGATTGAATCTTTGCCTAGCTTAATTCGTTCAACCCAATCTTCCTGATTGCCAAGTTTTGGTGCGTTAGCGATGCCGACCGCGTGACAAACTTGACAAATACTCTCATAAGTTTTGATCGCTTGTAGCTTACCACTAGTATCGGCCGTTTCTATCGGTGCGTCACTATTTTCGGCAGGTGTTTGTGTTAAAGAATATTTCGGACCAAGAATCACTTTTATGCTGGTGGGATCTTTACAGTCTTGCATGCACCGCAGATTCTTGGTATCAGGTCGGTCATCCACATAAAAACCATTTTTATTGGGCATTTCTACCGTAACAAAGTTTTCTTTGGTTAATACGAATTCGTCATCAACAATTTCATTTAAGTTTAATACGTAAGCGGTGATGGCATAAACTTCATTGGGTCGCAATGACTGCGGGGCAGAGAAGGGCATAGCTCGATTGATGTAGTCCCATAAAGTACTTGCGTAGGGCCAATAACTACCGACAGTCTTTTCTGGTCGAACGTCTTGCAGAGAGCCTTGGCCACCTGCCAGTTTGGGCCATTGGTCTTCACCTTCCCCAAAAGATCCGTGGCAAATTGAGCATTTTTCCTCGTACAAAACTTCGCCGTCCTCTACAGATCCAGAGCCTTCAGGTAATCCTAGTCCATCCGGTCGGACTTCGATATCCCAACCCGCAATGACTTCTTTGGTGGCAGCACTACCAATTGGAAAGTGGGATGGTAATCCGGTTTGAACTTTAGCACCTGATTCAACCAATTTACTGATTTCTTTATCAATTGCTGCGGACTTTTTATTGTCCGATTGGCTACAGCCAAGCAACAGGGTGGCGAGGCAAATAAAGCTAATTTTAATCGATGTCATGTTTTTATTATGACTCCGGTTTCGGCAGGTATTAGGAGAGCTGGGCATTTTGCACAACCCCATTGGTATGTACTTGCCAGGTATGGATCGCATTTCTGTGATAAATGGAGTTATTCCCTCTTTCGGTGCGTAATTGTGTGAAGGTTGGTTGTACATAGCCAGTATCGTCCCAGGCTCTACTCTGTAGTAGCAAAGGTTCGCCTTGCCAGTTATACATATAGTTAAAGCGAGTCAAACATTTGGAGATAACCAGTCCTTTTAACGGAGCGGGACGCCAACTGACGCCGCCATCTAATGAAATATCAACACCTTTGATTTTGCCTTTGCCTGACCAGGCAATCCCTTCTATTTCATACCAACCTTTATCTTTAAAAGGCACTTCTGGGCAAGGCGAAGTGATCACAGAATTACATTCTTGAACAAATGAGAACTTTCTTGCCCTGCCGTCAGGCATCAGATCGGTATATTTGGAGGTTTCTTCTCTCTGGTACCAGGGTTTATCGCCGATTTCCAGTCTTCGAAGCCATTTAATACAGGTATTGCCCTCCCAACCGGGATTTATCAATCGGATTGGATAGCCTTGCTCTTTTCTGAGCGCTTCGCCGTTTTGTGCGTAAACTACGATCGCATCATCCAGCGCTTTTTCCATTGGAATACTGCGTGTCATGGCTGATCCATCGGCACCTTCAGCCAGGATCCACTTGCCTTGCGGTTTGACACCAACCGTATCAAGCAGAGTTGATAACCTTACCCCAGTCCATTCACAGCAAGAGAGCATTCCGTGGGTAAACTGTAGCCCTTCCATTTGAGGTGCTTTCCACTCCATGCCGCCGTTGGCAGGACATTCGAGAAATTTAATTTCGGATACGCTGGGGAATCGTTTTAACTCCTCCATGGTAAAAATAAGCGGACGTTCTACCAAACCATGAATAATTAATCGGTGTTCATCGGGATTTATGTCCGGTAGACCACCGTGATAGCGCTCAAAAGCAAGTCCATTTGGGGTAATTATGCCTTTTAGTTTATGTAACGGAGTCATACTGATTGAAGAGATCCTGTCTGGGGTTAACCAATTTACGGTTCTTCTGATAGTGTCTTTCTCGTAATCGGACGGCAAACCATAAGGATTGGTCAGTACCCCTTCACCCAATTGACGTGTCCAGCTTGGTACTGACGGCGGCAGATTAGAACTAGCAATGACACTACCCGTCTGGGCCGCGACAGCGCTGCCACCCAACATCATTAGCGAGGTTTTTAGGAATTTTCTACGTTCCACCAGATCTAACTTGTCACTTTCCTGATATAACGCTTTTAGTAACTTCTGTTCCTCTTTGTGGGTAAAGCCGTCCATCAAATCGCCTCTTTGTGTATGAGCATAAGGAAAATAAATATTTTAGCTATGGAATTTGTAATTATTTTAATGGACTTGATCTTGATCGGTATTTTGATTTTTATATTAGCATTCCATTATATTAGAGAAATATAACATAAAGAAAAGTGGCATTTCAAGGAATAACCTTTGATCGTGGGAAATGGGAATTCATAAACAGAATATTAAACCATTAAAATGCGGTTGTTTTGGTATTTGTTGAGGTTAAATACTTAATCGAAATGCACTCGCATAGTCATGAAGGCGGCTTTTTGATGGCTAAATGAATTAGGTTGGCTCTCTATGGCATTAGAGAAGATAGACACGGGTTAGAGGCCCTAGACTATGCGGGTCAGCTTGTACATGTTTATGGGATAATTCAGGTGTACAATTTTAATTCTAAGTCGACTCATAAATATCAAAATCTTTTTCGCCATGTCCAACAACCCCATCCTTATTCCAGGGCAGGTTGCGATAAGGAGTGGAATCTGTGGTGCCCATAAAAGGGTATTTTTCAATATCGAAATAGGGAGAATAATCAAAATCTGCCGGTGTATAAAGTCTGGTATTTCTTGGGATCAGCTCTACTCCCTTTTGTCCATGTCGTCTGAAAAGCGGCAAGATAGGGTAGTGAACGGAATAGAAAGCTTCCGCAATCATTGCAGAACACACGGTTTTAGTGGTTTCGTCAGGACGTCTGGTGAAAAGTGATGAGCGCCATCTTCTTGGTAGTATTCTCCAAGGGAACAAAAAACGAGCTAAATCTAATAGTTGTCTGACATTATAAGCGCTTCCCAACTTATCGATACAATAGTTAACCACATTTTGGGCATCTTTGGCAGAAAGTGTCGATGCTCGACAGATCCGTAAATTATCCTTTATGTAGTCGGTCAGCGGGGTGACAATCATCCCCTTGCCTAATATTCCTTCAATAAGCAATTGTGTGTCTGGCGAGGCGTCATAATGCGCGAGAACCTTTTCTCTAAAGGTCAGATCCTGAATGTCGTGGATTCGGCCGATGTATACGGCAGAATGAGACCAGCGACTTTGGGTAATTAATCGAATAACATCGGATACACGACTTCGCCCTTCAACTAGCACAACATCTCCTGGCCGTATCCCATGACTCAGTTTTTCAAAGTCACAAATAGGAAATGTCGAGGGGGCTTGTTCAAAGTTTAGCCAGTTTTCGAGTTTAGCTCTCAGAGGCATCATATTTCCTTTTAATTTTATCGGTCAGGCTATCTATTTATAGACCAATTATAGCCCAAATAAAAGCCCGTTTCTGCTGGTGTATTCACAACATCTTGGATAGACTATGCGCACTTTCTTTCTAAACTTTAATAAAGTGGTTTACGACGATGTCTAGTGAAATTTGGGACGATATTTTTCTGTTAGATCAACAGCTTACTGAAGAAGAACGCATGATAAAGGATATGGCCGGAAATTATGCCCAAGAGAAATTGATGCCCCGTGTGTTGGAAGCCAATCGAAATGAAAATTTTGATCCGGCAATAATGCGAGAAATGGGCGAGTTGGGACTGTTGGGTTCGACCATTCAAGGATATGGTTGTGCGGGTATTAGCTATGTTGCTTACGGTTTAGTCTCGAGAGAAGTCGAAAGAGTAGACAGTGGTTATCGTTCAGCTTTGAGCGTGCAATCAAGTTTGGTGATGTACCCAATATTTAAGTATGGTAATGAAGCTACCCGTGAAAAGTACCTGCCAAAATTAGCGACTGGCGAATTTATTGGATGTTTTGGCTTAACTGAACCGGATAGCGGATCAGATCCTGCCAGTATGAAGACCAGGGCTAAAAAGGTAGACGGCGGATACAGCCTATCTGGGACAAAAATGTGGATTACTAATTCGCCGGTTGCTGACGTATTTGTGGTTTGGGCAAAGAATGATGAAGGGCAGATATGCGGTTTTGTGCTGGAGAAGGGAATGAAAGGTTTGTCGGCACCTAAGATTGAGGGCAAGTTTTCTCTAAGGGCTTCGATTACTGGCGAAATCGTCATGGATGAAGTTTTTGTACCGGAAGAAAATATGTTTCCAGAAATTCGTGGTTTAGCAGGGCCTTTTGGCTGCTTAAATATGGCACGTTATGGTATTTCATGGGGGGCGATGGGGGCAGCAGAATTTTGCTGGCACGCAGCGCGAAGCTATGGTCTGGATAGAAAACAATTTGGCAAGCCACTTGCTTCCTTTCAACTCTTCCAGAAAAAGCTGGCTGATATGCAGACAGAAATCACTTTGAGCTTACAAGCATCGTTGCGAGTCGGTCGTCTAATCGATGAAAAGCAATTCAAACCAGAAATGATTTCATTAGTAAAACGCAATGCTTGTGGTAAAGCACTTGATATTGCCAGAGCATCTCGAGACATGCACGGCGGTAATGGTATCAGCGACGAATTCCATGTAGTACGTCATATGATGAACTTAGAAGCTGTTAATACTTACGAAGGAACTCACGATATTCATGCCTTAATATTGGGTAGATCTCAAACAGGTATTCAAGCTTTTTATTAGTTCATATAACCTATCTTAAAAGTAGCGCCCAAAAAACTAAAATACCGAGCTAGCCTCGGTATTTTTACGTCCAGGGATGGGCCGTATGCCTCAAAGAGCCACGGATGGCAATGAGGCCACGTCCAGGGATGGACCCCATGTTATTTGAGCTGTAAAAAAAATATAATGGCCGATAAAGTAACTATATTTAGTTAATAGTGTCTTATCTACTAATGAAATGTGTCATGCAGTCGACATAAGTATTTACAAAGGTAGTTCACAGAAATTGACAATTACCTTGAAATTTTGTCGATTTCAGCGTATTTATTAGCTGGTGGAAGGTTTAATTTTTAAAAAACTTGAACATTTCCGGTTATTATTTGGTCTCAGGACCTATTGATGTAGCTAACAATCGATCACCCAGTGAAAAGATGCGTTGCTAATCCCCAATCTGTTAAAGATCAGAATTCCATTAAGGATAAATTAATGAAGTTGTTTCAGACCAATCTTGCAAAAATAGCCTTAGCCTCTGTCATTAGCTTTTCATTCCTGCTGCAAGCGTCTGCTAGCGTTACCAGGGAAAAGTCAGTTAGTGATACAGATGTCGTTGTCAAACACGATCAAGCGATCGACCTTGCCCCTTTACCCAAGCATTTTCGCTCAAGTCGATATATCGCTTATTACATGAAAACCAGCCACTACAAAAAACAGGTACTTGATGATGAGCAATCTGCTTTAGTACTTGATAATTTTATTAAACTGCTCGATGCGAACAAAGCCTATTTCCTAGCATCTGATATCAAGAGTTTTGAACAGTATCGATATAAGTTAGATGATGCGATTTGGACCGGTTTGGTGCAGCCGGCATATCATATTTACGCTGTATTTCAGCAGAGGTGGCATGAAAGAAATAGCTTTGCTTTGTCTTTACTTGAAGATGAAATGGATTTTTCGACAAATGATGAATATCACTATGATCGAGAAGAAGCGGCTTGGGCAAAAACCTCTGAACAACTGGATCATTATTGGACAACCCGAGTTAAGAGTGACGCGCTAAATCTGATCCTGGCAGATAAAGACTGGGCTAAAACAACAGAACTATTAGAAAAAAGGTACAAGGCTGCTATGCGCAGAGTTTCACAAATCAACAGTGAAGATGTATTCAGCTATTTTATGAATGCCTACGCCACGACTGTTGATCCCCATACTTCCTATTTCTCACCGAGAACAGCGGAAAATTTTGATATCGATATGAAATTATCTTTGGAAGGCATTGGCGCAGTATTACAGACTGATGATGTTTACACCAAAGTTACCACAATCGTTAGCGAAGGACCTGCAGATAAATCCAAGCAGATAAAAGTTGACGATAAAATTATTGCTGTGGGACAGGACAACGACCCATTGGTTGATGTGGTTGGCTGGCGATTGGACGATGTGGTTGATTTAATCAGAGGTAAAGCCGGTAGTCAGGTTCGTTTAGAAATAGAAGCAGCTAATAACAGCGTTCAAGGCAAAACGAAAATTATTTCTATTATTCGAGAAAAGGTTAAGCTAGAAGAGCAAGGCGCAAAATCTGAGGTGATTGAGATCATCCAGGATGGCAAAAACTTAAATGTGGGTGTGATTGATTTGCCTAAGTTTTACATCGACTTTGATGCCAAAAATGCCGGAGATAAAAATTATAAAAGTACCACCCGAGACGTTCGAGATTTGATTGAAACTATGCGACAAGAAAAAGGAATTGAGGCGTTAATTATTGATCTAAGAAACAATGGCGGCGGCTCTTTGGGAGAATCCATCGGATTGACAGGCCTGTTTATTGATAGAGGGCCGGTTGTACAAGAGAAGCAATTGCAGGGTAAAGTGCAAGTACTTAGAGACCGAGATGCCGGTGTTGCCTGGGATGGCCCTTTGGCCGTATTGGTCAGTGGCTCGAGTGCGAGTGCGTCTGAAATTTTTGCAGGTGCAATTCAGGATTATGATCGCGGTTTGATTATCGGAGAACAAACTTTTGGTAAAGGGACCGTGCAAAATATCATCGACTTAAACTATGCATTGAGATACGAAGATAAGTCGGCTGGTGTTTTAAAATTGACTATAGATAAATTTTACCGGATAACAGGGGAGAGCACTCAACTAAAAGGTGTGATGCCCGATATTAGCTTTCCGGACCCAATTGCAAGAGAACATTTTGGTGAAGCGAGTTATGATTCCGCGTTGCCATGGGACACAATTAAACCGGTCCAATTTCAGAAGGAAAATCGAGTAAACTCTTACGTTAAAATGTTATCAGAAATGCACCAGAATCGAGTCGCAGATGATCGTGAATTTCAATATATTGTTAGTGACATAAAAGAGCTTAATAAGCGTCGTCAGGAAATTTCGGTCAGCTTAAATATTGATTCGCGAAAAAAGGAACGCCTCGAAGATAAAGAAAAGAAACTGAACAGAGAAAACATCCGACGAAAGCATGCCGGTAAAGACGCTATAGC
>CAZOBX010000154.1:0-14245 GCA_964578045.1 uncultured Kangiella sp.
GCCCTATTTGAGGCATGGAATTTTTCGGCTAGTCATTTATGTCCAAGGATGGACTGTATGCAGGAAATGCAAGGAGCAATTTCCTGTCTAGCTAGAAATTTCATAACAAAGAAGAGGGTTGTTTATAGCCTTGCCCTACGGGTGCTCAGCTAGAAAACTTGCACCGCGTTATCACTCTTGGAAAGGACTCGTCAAAGCTGGCCCCATGAGCGGAGCGAATGCTTTGGGTCTTCCCCGCGAATGATGCCTTGTTCAACTTTACTAGCTGAGCACTGAAGTCTGCATCTTGAGGTAGAACGGGTATATACCCAAACAACTCACATTTGTGGTTTTCAAGTAGCATGAGGATCAGTTAACATGAGTGTATTAGAAAAGACTAATACCAGATTCTGAATGCAACAATCTAAATCCGGCCATCCTAAACAAAAATCTCGACAAAATAGCCAAGTCAGAATTATTGGCGGTGAGATGCGCGGACGAAAAATCACTTTTTCCGCCGGAGCAGGACTACGGCCAACTTTGGATCAAGTCAGGGAGACCTTGTTTAACTGGTTAGCCGCTGATATTCATGGCGCCAATTGTTTAGATTTGTATGCCGGAAGTGGAGCACTAGGCATTGAGGCGATTTCAAGAGGGGCCAAGTCTGTTATATTAGTCGATTTCAGCAAGGCAGTTACTGATAATCTGAGGCAAAATCTTCAAACTCTTAAGCTGAGCAACGCCACGGTGGTTAATCAAAAAGCGCAACAGTTTTTAAGTCGCAACAATCAAACGTTTGATCTTGTTTTTCTGGATCCCCCTTTTGAAAAAGGCATGCTCAAATCAATTTTAACTCAAATCAAACCACATTTATCGAAACATGCTCTGGTTTACGTGGAGCAAGAAAATGCCAATTCAACGGTTAGTTTTGGCGAGCAATGGCACACCATAAAATCTAAGAAAACCAGTCGGTTTTGTTATACCTTAATTAGGGCCTATGGTGGATAATTCATTTAGGAACTACAGGATAGCATCGAACAACCCGCTCTATTTCTCGCCCAATCAGGTCTTTTTGCTGCATAGTCTTGATATTCTTGTTGCTCATCATAAGGGTTTTTCATGATATTTAGTAATTTTTCAATTTCGGAATAATCGCCTTCATTGGCTTTATCGATAGCCACCTGCACCAGATAGTTTCTTAAGATATATTTTGGATTAGTCAGATTCATTCGTTCAACCCGATCAGCATCATCAGGTTCTTGAGTGGCTATCCGATCCAGATATTTTTTAAGCCAGCTAAGCAGTCTTTCCGCACAATCGTATTGATTATTTGCAAGCGCTTTCTGATCATAAAAAGCAGATTCAAATTGCCTTTTAAGATTGTCATCGTGATAGCTATCGGCCCTTTGTATTTTGGCTAAACAGCGGAAAAATATGGTCATATCGATTTCTGATAATTGCAACATTTCAAACAGCTCATCCGTTAATTGGTGGTCCTTTTTGCCATTGTATTCTTTGAGGCCCAATTTATTGGCATACATGTGTTGAGACAGCTCTGCAAAATTATCGGCATATGATGATAGCGTTGATTCCAAATTTTCAACTCGACCAACCAGCGGCACTATTGCATTGGCCAGTTGAAATAAATTCCAATGGGCTACCTGTGGCTGATTAGCATAACAATAACGTTTACCTTGCGCATCGGTTGTATTAGGTGTCCATCCAGGTTCATATCCTTCTAACCAGCCGTAGGGGCCATAATCAATCGTTTGCCCTAAGATCGACATATTATCGGTATTCATCACCCCATGAACGAAGCCAACCCTCATCCAGTGAACCATCAGCTCGGCGGTTGATTGACAGATTTCTTCGAACCATTTTTCATACACTGCAATACACGGCTCGCCTAAATGGGGAAAGTTATTTCTAATCGAAAAATCGGCCAGTTGTTTAAGAATGCCCGTTTCGTTTCTCGATGCGTGGATTTGAAAACTCCCAAAACGGATAAACGAAGGCGCTACCCGACAAACCACTGCACCTTGTTCTAATTCTGGATTACCGTCGTAAAACATATCTCGCTTCACCTGTTCACCGGTGATCGCCAGGCTCAATGCTCGGGTGGTCGGTACCCCTAAATAGAACATTGCTTCACTGCACAAAAATTCTCTGACAGACGATCTTAAAACAGCCAAACCGTCGGCAGTTCTGGAATAGGGGGTAAGACCTACCCCTTTTAATTGTAGCGTTTGGCGGATCCCGGTTCGATCTACCACCTCTCCCAGATTGATCGCTCGACCATCACCAAGCTGGCCCGCCCACTGACCGAATTGATGGCCTCCGTAACACATCGCATAAGGCTGCATACCATCCCAGATCGAATTACCACTAAAAAGTTTATAAAAGGTTGCAGAATTCTGTTGAGACTTAGAAAGATCAAATAATTGTGCTACATCCTGAGAAACACAAACTAATGAAGGATCGCTTGTTTGGGTTGGATTGACCAAAGAATAACAGGCCTCAAAAACTTGCCTCGGTAAGCCATTATTCAAATTTTCACCGGGCAAGTGATCAACAAAATAATTTTCAAAAATAAGCTTATTTTTCATACTAATTTACCGAGTATAAATTAAAACTGCATGCTTCTAGCTGAAGTATACTCTTTAACCTCAACTCGGGATAAGAAAAGCCAGAAAACTTAACTATTTTAGAAAGTTACAAAAATCATGGTCCCTTTTGATTTAGCTCAGCGTTTAATTTTAGTCCAGGACAACTATTTTAGTGGATATCAATGCAAGTTTGCCTAGGGTCTTTTTATCTTTCATAGTACAACAGGCCCTAGGTTAAATACACATCGTATCGAAATTTCTTAGCCAATATTTCATGACTGGGTTTTCGTGTAGCCAGTTGCGGTGCACCTTTAGGTCTTTTTACCACGATTCTTTTGGCGTGACTGTTTAAAGCATTTATTAGCAATTGATCAGCGTCAAAATCGTCACCTGCGATGAGTTTAAACAATCGCATTTCTTTTTTTACCAAGGCCGATTTTTTTCTCTCCGGAAACATCGGATCGAGATAAACCACTTCGATATTTTGACCCACTTGCAGCGAATCAATGCTATTTTGTTGGTGTAAACTGATCCGGTTAACCAATTCCGAGTTCCAATCAGAATCAGTTTTAAGACGAGCTAACGCATTTTCCAACAGGTGATAAATCGCAAAATTTCTTTCTTGCATAATCACCCGACATCCTAACATCGCCATGACCAGTGAGTCGCGCCCCATCCCTGCAGTGGCGTCTAATACCGTGGGACGATAATGGGGTTTACAGCCGATCGCTTTGGCAACTGTTTCGTTGGATTTACTGACCTTGCTTGCTCTTAGAGCGACTTCGCCCTGGGCTAAGTCGAATTTGAGAATATCGGCTTTGCCGTCAAGCATAAGGTGAAGAATGAGCTTCTGGTCGACCGATTCAAAAATAGCGTTTTGAGCGCCTAAATGATCGATCGATAGGACTTCAGTTAAACCGAGTTGTTCACTTAATGACTTCGATATAGCCGTAAAATTTGAAATCAACTGTTGTTCCTCAGCCTCGTTGGTACTGTTTTTCTTTTGCCGGTACGAGCGTTCTATTGAATGCCGGAATGTTTTAGCAAAGCATCAACAGTTGGTTTTCTACCTCTAAAAGCAACAAACAAATCCATCGGATCCGCCGAACCACCTTTTTCCAAAATATTATTGAGAAATTTCTTACCTATAATTTGATTCATGACACCTTCTTCCTCAAACAAAGAAAATGCATCGGCTGATAATACTTCAGCCCACTTATAACTATAATAACCTGCCGAATAACCCCCGGCGAATATATGAGAAAATCCGTTTTGAAAACGGTTTAAAGAGGGCGGAATGATCACCGCCACCTCCTTTCGAGTTTCATCCAGAACCGTTTGAATTTGGGTGGCGTTAAGCGCCTCATTATTATGGATCCGCATATCAAACAGTGCAAACTCAATTTGCCGAACCATGGTCATCGCGGATTGGAAATTCTTAGCCGCGATTAATTTATCGCGTTTATCTTTCGGTAACGACTCACCGGTTTCAAAGTGCTGACTTATTTTGGCGATAACTTCCGGCTGATAGCAAAAATTCTCCATAAATTGACTTGGCAGTTCCACCGCATCCCAGGGTACATTGGCAATGCCGGATGCCGAGAGTTCATCAACTTTTGTTAACATGTGATGAATGCCATGGCCAAATTCATGAAACAGGGTGACCACTTCATCATGTGTCAGTAACGCTGGTTGACCGTTAACTGGCGGTGCGAAATTACAGGTTAAATATGCAACCGGGGTTTGCGTGGTTTGCTCATCCAATTTAAATCGGCTCTGATAATTATCCATCCACGCGCCGCCTCGCTTAAATTGTCGAGCGTACAGGTCCAGATAAAACTCAGCGACTAATTCACCTTCTCGTGTTAATAAATAGTGCCGAACATCCGAGTGCCAGACCGTTGGGTTGTTGACCATTTCGAAACTCACATCAAAATGATGTTCGGTGATTTCAAACAAACCAGCAATCACTTTATCCACGACAAAATAGGGGCGTAATTCCGATTGGGAAATTTTAAAATTTTGCTGTTTTAATTTTTCACTGTAATAGGCGAGATCCCAGGCTTTCAGATCACCAACCTGATAAGTCGCTGCAAATTCGGTAAGTGCAGTATATTCCTGTTTTGCCTGCTTTCTTGCCGCACGGTTGAGGTCAGTCAAAAATTGCAAAATCTGTTCTGGGCTCTCAGCCATTTTGCTTTCAACGGATAACTCAGCAAAATTATTAAAACCTAGCAACTGCGCTTTATTTTGTTTGAGCTTGAGTAGCTCTGCCATAATCTCGCTATTATCGAACTGGGTATCTGCAGATTGATCAGACGCTCGAGTCGAATAGGCCGTATACACTTCCTTTCTTAACGCCTGGTCGTCCGCATAGGTCATGATCGCCAGGTAACTGGGAATTTCTAAAGTAACCAAAAAGCCTTGCTGTTCACGAATTTCTGCATTTGCTTTTAGCATCGCTCGCTCGGTATCTGGTAAACCGGCGAGTTGACTTTCATCAGCCAATTGTTTTGTCCAGGCCATAGTGGCATCCATTAGATTTTGTTCATATTTAGAGGATAATTCGGCCAAACGTTTTTGGATTTTGCTAAATTCTTGTTGATCTTTGCTATTCAGGTGAAGTCCCGATAATTTAAAACCGAGCAACGAATCCTTTAGAATATGCTTTTGAGTGGCGGTAAGATTTTGCTCTTCAGCCGAGTCGAATAAGGCCTTGGTGGCCGTATAAAGTCCCTTATGTTGACCCAGGTTGGTCGAGTATTCGGTCAGCAGTGCCAATCCTTTATCGTAAGCCACTCGTAAATCATCACTATTGCACACGCTGTTGAGGTGAGAAACCGGCGACCAGGCTTTACTGATGCGATCTTCAAGTTTTTCCAGAGGCAACATAAAATTTTGCCAGTTGATGTTTTTTTGCCGATCACCAGCCAATTCAACCAGCGATTTGATTGCCGCATTATTCTCTTGAATGACCTGTGAAATGGCGGGTTCCACCTGATCAGGCTGAATTTGATCGATTTTTTCAATAGGATTTTGTAATAATAAGGGGTTAGTTATAGTCATAGTGAAATAGTCTTATGCTTGAAATACAGGCAAACTACCAGCATATAGCACTACAATCAATTGTAACCGTTCAGCTTGGCTCTAAAATGCATCGATTGTGCGAAAAAATAGTTGGCTACACGGATGTAGGTGAAGGGAGTGACAGTTTTTTGCTCCTGCAAAAACTGCATACATCACATCCATGTGAATAACCAGGATGCGTAAGCTTTACATAATCGACTAGTCTTACATTTTCTGCCTTGAGCTAGCAAATTTTAGAGCCAAGCCGAACAGTTACAAGCTTGTACCTCAACACAGGGATTTTGACATCAAAAACCTTACAGGAATAAACCTTAAATGAGCGATTCTAAAAATTCGATGAATGACCCCCAATTCGACTACGATTATTTGGCCATTGGCGGTGGAAGTGGCGGGATCGCTTCTGTTAACCGAGCATCGATGCACGGTCAAAAGTGCGCCATTGTGGAAGCTAAAGCCTTAGGTGGCACCTGTGTCAACGTAGGCTGCGTGCCTAAAAAGGTGATGTGGTTTGCCGGACAAGTCGCCGAGACCTTCAAATATGCGCCAGACTACGGATTTAATGTCGAATTAAAGTCCCATTGCTGGAATACCTTAGTCGCTAATCGAGAGGCCTATATCAGCCGTATCCATGATTCTTACGACAATGTCCTGGCTAACAATAAAGTGGACGTAATTAAAGGTTGGGCAACCATTATTGATAAAAATACGGTTAAAGTCGGCAACCGTTTGATCACTGCCAAGCGACTGCTAATTGCTACTGGCGGAGAACCGTCAATTCCGGAAATTGTAGGCCATCAGCATATTTTAGATTCAGATGGTTTTTTTGCCATGAAAAGCCAGCCGAAAAAAGTAGTCATTGTCGGCGCAGGATATATTGCAGTGGAACTTGCCGGAGTATTAAACGCACTCGGCAGCGAGACTCATTTGGTAGTGCGCAAAACCGATCCGTTAAGAGAATTTGACGATATGATCAGGCAGACCTTAGTCGAACAAATGGCTGAAGATGGTATAAGCATTCATCGCCATACTCAAATCACCCAGATAGTAAAAAACCAGCAGGGACAATTTGAATTGGAAACTAATTCTGAGACTGCATTACCGGACGTTGACGCAGTCATTTATGCTATCGGCCGAGCGCCTATCACTGCCGGTATGGGTATTGAATCAGTCGGGCTCGAATTAGATGCGCGAGGATATATATGCACCGATGAATATCAGAATACCAATATCGATAATATATACGCGGTGGGCGACAATACCGGTCGCGCGCAACTCACGCCGGTTGCAGTCGCCGCTGGCCGACGTCTGTCGGAACGGTTATTTAATGGTAAAACCAATGAAAAGTTGGATTATGAAAATATCCCCACAGTGGTATTTTCCCATCCAGCAATTGGTACTATTGGTTTAACGGAGCGAGAAGCTAGAGAAAAATACGGTGATGCCATTAGGGTTTACAATTCGAGTTTTACCGCGATGTATACAGCTATTACTAAACACCGACAACCCACCAAAATGAAGCTGATTTGTCTGGGTGAAAATGAAAAAGTGATCGGAATTCACATCATTGGTTTGGGTGCTGATGAAATGCTGCAAGGTTTTGCAGTCGCGGTAAAAATGGGCGCGACCAAAGCGGACTTTGATAATACTGTGGCGATCCATCCAACATCATCAGAGGAGTTGGTAACCTTGCGGTAAAACGCTTAGGCGATGGGGTCGTGCTAACAAACTTTTGACGATATGATCTTGGCTCTAGCCATTGCCGTCTTAAATTCGCAAAAAGCGAGATAAGTGACCGGTCTGAAGCCATCGCCAGAGGCCGTTTTTAAAGGTTCGCCGCAATAAATCTCCAAGAGAGATTTTAAGCGTTTTGCGGTATAATTAGCCAAATCACTGATTTGAGCGGCCTATGTTAAGTTTTCAACGCTGGTTTCTACCTAAATCACTTAAATACAAATCAAAAGACGAGCAAATAAGAACTAAGTTTTTAGCCGTTAATTCGAGCGCGGCTTTAGTTTGGGGACCCGCGATGGTTCCAGTGGTCGTTTATCTGGACTCTCCTGTGTCTGCTCTAATCGTCGCTTTCGGCGCGTTGATATCATTTTCTGGTGCAATTCTATTAAAATATTTTGGAAATTTGATCGCAGCATCGAGCTTTTACCTGGGCGGCATTTTTATTATGTTAACAATGCTTTCTTTAATCAATGGGGGGACAAATTTTAGTGGTTTTATATGGTTGTTAATGTTGCCAATATTGGCAACCAACTCAATTAGCGATAAAGCAGGTATTATTACGCTTTTCGCTTGTCTAGCTCTTTTATTAGGTCTTAAAGTCGCTGAACATTATGGCGCTGTGTTTCCTTCCGAAACTTCATCCGAAGGTCACGATTTATTCCGATACCTTTCACTCATCATTGTTTGTACGATGCTCTGGGCAATTGGATTATCCTATTCGAGATTAATGCAGACCGCATTAAGAAATGAGCGGGAACTTAACCAGGCTAAAACAAATTTTATTTCTAATGTTAGCCATGAACTGAGAACACCATTAAATGGAATTATCGGAATGTTGGAGGTCATAGGTCAAAAGGATATCGATGAACGATTGATGGAAGATCTAAATACTATTCATTATTCAAGTATGCATTTGATGAGTCTGGTGAATGAAATTCTGGAACTTGGCAAAGTGCATTTGCCTCAAAAATTTCCCCCACCTAGGCGTTATGATATTCGAAAGAACATCCGCAATGTTGTTAATAGTTTGTCTCCCATAGCCAGAACTAAAAGTATCAACCTTTATTATTTTTTGGACAAGAATCTTCCCAGCGAACTATTGGGTGACGGTACAAAAATAGATCAGTTATTAATGAATATCTTAAGCAATTCCATCAAATTTACTACCAGCGGCAGTGTTAAGTTAAATTTAGATTATGAAATACTCGATAATAGTAAAGTCAGTCTATTATTTAGAATTGAAGATACAGGGATTGGGATTGCTGAACAAGACATTAAAAATTTATTTGATCCTTTCTATCAGGCAGATGGTTCATATACTCAAAAACAAGTTGGGGCAGGGTTAGGTCTGGCAATATCAAAAGCCATAGTAGAACAAAATGGTGGTACGATTAAAGTCACTAGTAAGCCAGGAGAAGGGACAGTTTTTGAATTTAACATCATTCAAACCCTTGCCAACAAAGACTATAAGAAAAGTACGTCAATAGCCAATATTATTACCGCAGATGCACCGCATGCTAAAATACATGCACTACAAAAAAATATGAACTATAAAATTCTGTTGGTCGAAGATAATCTTGTTAACCAGATGGTATTAAAGAGGATGTTAGAATTTAAAGGTTACACAATTGTTATCGCGGAAAATGGTCAAATCGCCTTAGAAAAACTCGAACAAGAAACCTTTGATGTCATTCTTATGGATATTCGAATGCCAGTAATGGATGGCTTGAAATGTAGCCGCAAAATGAGAGACCAATTGGACATGAGCGTGCCTATTATCGCGGTAACTGCCAATGCGAGTCATCAAGACAGGCAAGATTGTCTGGATGCCGGTATTAATGATGTATTAGCAAAACCAGTTTTTGCCAGTGCTTTATATGAAAAACTTTCTCAGTGGATACCAGGTTGATTTTATCTGCTTTAGCGATTAAATCGTGTTATTTTCGTTTATAAAATAGTTTTGTGTATTCATATAGTGATTTCGTCGTTTGATTGAGGATGCGATTGTCTCCAACCTTGACAGGTTTCATATAAGTCAGTTATTTTATCGAGCATGATTTCACAGTAGTGGGACGTGATCAAGCTTGTAGGTCATTATTGTTTTACACAGTATTTCTTGAGTAGTGTTTCTGCCGACATTGGTTTTGCGAAATAAAATCCTTGCACCAGATCACAATGATGTTTGGTTAAGAATGCTAACTGTTCTTCATCCTCTACTCCTTCGGCCAACACTTTCAAATTCAATTCATGGGACATCATAATAATCGCACTAATAATCGCTCGATTATTCAAGTCATCCTCAATATCACGAATAAAACTGCGGTCAATTTTGATGATATCAACCGGAAAACTTTTCAAATAACTTAACGATGAATAACCGGTGCCAAAATCATCAATAGCAAAACTGATATGGCTTTGTTTAAGTTTATCTATAATCGTAATGGTTTCATCAACGTCTTCAATTAATAGACTCTCGGTTAACTCGAGTTGTAGTAGATTGCTTGGTAAGCCGGAATCGATTAACGCTGATTCAATGGTTTCGATCAAAACCGCTGAATGCTGGAATTGACTCGCCGAAATATTGATGGCTATTTTTATCGAAGGAAATCCTTGATCGAGAAGCCACTTAAATTCATGGCAGGCCTTTTCCGTAACCCATTTCCCGATTTCAACGATAAGCAAAGATTTTTCTGCTATCGGAATAAAATCATTCGGCGCAATAATCCCCTGACTTGGATGATGCCAACGAATTAACGCTTCAACCCCTGACAATTCGCCGGTTTTAATATTGAATTGCGGCTGATAATAAAGGTGAAAATGATCGTTTTCGAGTGCATGTCTTATTTTGTTCTCCATTTGAATACGGTGTTGGACATTGGTATTTAAAAGGGATTTATAATACTGAAAGTTATTTTTCCCTTTGTCTTTCGCATAATACATTGCTGCATCCGCACACTTCATCAGTTGCTCAATTTCTTCACCGTTGTCAGGATATAGACTTATACCAATACTAGTACAAATAGATACTTCTTTATTTTCGAACATTGTTTTTTTATTAAGCTGCTGAAGAATTTTTTCGACGATTTGAATCAAATCAGAATTTCTCTTTATATCATTGATAACGATGGCAAATTCATCACCACCCAATCGGGTGACGGTGTCAATATCTCGAACGCAATCAACTAACGTGTTAGCGGTGTGTACCAAAACGGAATCACCAAAGCTATGACCCCAGGTATCGTTAAACGATTTGAAATTATCCAGGTCAAAATACAAAATGGCCAATTTTTGCTGATATCGCTGCGCTAAACTAATCGCTTGTTTGCATCGATCATAAAAAAGTCGGCGATTAGGCAGGCTAGTCAACACATCGTAGTAGGCAAGTTTAGTGATGGTTTGGTGTGCTTCATGCAACTCAGTATTATCTTTAGAGGTCCACACAACTTGAGTAATTTGTCCGTCGCCATCAAAAATAGGAGAAACAGATTGAAGAGCCCAAAAAGAACTACCGTCCTTCCTGGTACAATTAATTTCACCGTGCCAGTTTTGACCTTTTTTAACTTCCAGCCAACAATCGTCTAATGTTTTTTAGTTACTTCCGGTCGAGGGAAATCGAAAATATTCATACTTAGTATTTCATTTTCGCTATATCCCATCAGTTCGGCGAAATAGGGATTAACGTATTCGATGATGCCTTCCAGGTTTGAGATCACAATGGCACTTTTACTTTGCTCAATCGCTCGAGAAAGTTGCTTTAGCTTTTGTTCCGCCTTAACTCGCTTTTCTTCGGCACGAATGAAGGTGGTAATACTAAGGATGTCATCGCTCAAACTCGAAAGTAATTCTAAAACTTGACTATCAAATGCGTCAAATTCGTTCGAGTAGATAGCAAATACACCGATGCTTTCTTTATCTTTAATTACCGGGATCGCCGCTAAAGAGCGATAGCCACATTTTATTGCAGGCTCTCGCCAAGGAAGAAAGCTGGCATCGGTTTCGATATTATTCACAAAAGCAACCTGTTGATTATTGGCCGCAATACCCACTGGTCCCCGAGCCAGTGCAGAATCGTCGACCCGCACTTTGATATTTTTCAAATAACCATGGGTGTCTCCGGCGGAGCTAACCGGAACAACCTGGTTACCTTCAATCATCCCAATCCATGCCATAGAAAATCCGCCATATTCAGCGGCGATATTACACACCGATTCGAGCAAATCCTGTTTTGACTTACTACTTATAATCGCTTTATTGGTCATCCTTAATACTTTGTACAAGCGTTCCACAATTTTCAACTGCGCTTTGGCCTCTTTGCGTAAGCTGATATCTCGGCTTACCTGTAGCACAACATTGTTTTGTGGGCTGGTGCTAATGTTAGAAAGGGTTATTTCATACCAACGGGAATCAATCTTGGCTTCTTGATATTCATAGAAACGGTTATTTTTGATTGCCGCGCAGATACTGCAATCATCGGCGCTAAATTCAGCGTTATGAAAAATTTGGTGCACGGAGGCGCCAACCAACCTTTGTTGGTCTTCGCTAAAGTGATATGCTGATTGATTGGCGTGTAAAATTTTTCCGCTAGTATCGACCACCGTTATGGCATCGGGTAAGGCGTTAAAAGTATCACTACTCAGTTTTAACGATTTAAAAGGTTGTTTAAGAGTACTTTCAATCAAAGCAACATAAATAACCCAGAACGAGGCTAACTTAAAAATGTGGCCGGTAATAAATAACACACCGGTAAAATCGCTATATAAAGTAAAAAACGTTTCTGCAAGAATCGTTAGCGCTATAGATAAACTCAATAACTTGTAAACAGAATAGTTTAATCGATTTTTGACTTTCCTGATTCGCCAACCGGCAACTAACAACAGCGCTATTAAAATATATTCTCCGACTATTTTGGTTTGGGAAAGTCCATTTTCTGAACTGTAAAGGATTGGAAAAACACCGGATAAAATAAACAAGAAAAACAGCATGAAAACAATACCAAAACTCCAAAATAGCACTTTTCGATGGACTGGTTTATCAATAAAATTGGTAAAACAGATCAATACAAACACTTCCATCGCTCGAGCCACCATCCAAAATTGTATTGTCATGGAAGTGGTCGTATTGGGAAAAATTGACAGCACCGAGAAGGTGGATACATGGCAAAAATCCAGTATGGCCACCCAAAAGTAACCACAACCCAGAAACATTAAGTAATGAGAACGTGAATATGAATAGGTACTGTAAGACACTACAAAAATGAGTATCGCGACTACGATAGCGAATCCTTCCACCAAAGTATGAAAGAATAACGAGTTTTGAATTGAAATCGGGATCAATATCGCTAAAGCAATCGTCGGAGTATGCCAGGTAAGCTTTGCTTGAAAATCTTCTAAATACATAGAGTTCACAGTCGCTATCGGTGTTTAGCAAGAATAGACCTTGGTATATGGCATTTACGCAAACATGTTTGACCTTAGCTTGGGATAAACCTATCCTTACAGTAAGCTTTTTAAACAGTATAGAAGCTATTAGATAGAGCGTAGGTTTTTTGTGTTCAAAAACAGTAATATACACTGCTAGTTTGTTGGCTTTATTCTTTTAGTAAAAAGATATAGCCTCCGTCACAAGACAACAAACGGCCAGTTTGGTTTTGACGATTTTGCAAAAGCATTAGATCATTATGCGGCAAATAAAAGCGATGGAAAAGTGATATTAACACCACATAAATAGTTCTGGGTTTTATTGGAGTCAGGTTTCAAGAATTCAGCTCCTGGTCGATGAAACCGGTTATCATTACTTAACCTCAGCTCGGGATAAGGGAAGCCAGAAATCCCTTAAATTATTAATAAGTTACTCGTAAATAATGATATCTAAAACAAAATTACAAGGTCAAACCTAGGCCAGTGTCACTATTTTAGTGGATATTAAGGCGAAATCGCGTAGCAATAGCTGGCTATTGCTAGCGAGTTCAACGAAGAGAGCCGCTAAAATAGTTGTGCTGGCTGGCTTCCCTTATCCCGAACTGAGGTTACTTAGAATCATTTGGGGATACAAAGCATATTGGGCTAAAATGGCGTTAACTTAAACTGAGACCAAAAAGCTATGAGCATACGATCTTTCGAACATCACCATCCGCAATTGGGCGACAAAGTTTTTGTCGATCTTACGGCATTAGTTCTAGGCCAGGTAACTATCGGCGATGACAGCTCCATTTGGCCAATGGCAACGGTACGTGGTGATGTGCATTCTATCTCGATTGGCGCAAGAACCAGTATTCAAGACGGCAGCGTGCTGCATGTCACTCATGCTGGCCCCTATGACCCTGAAGGTCACGATCTGGTCATAGGTGATGATGTCACCGTAGGCCATAAGGCGATGATCCACGGTTGTATTATCGAAGATAAATGTTTGATAGGTATGGGAGCCGTGGTGATGGATAGCGCGATTATTCACTCGCATGTGATCTTGGGTGCTAATAGTCTGGTACCGCCCGGTCGAGAACTCGAGGGCGGTTTTTTATGGGTCGGCTCGCCTGCCAGAAAGGTTAGAGCATTGACCGATGAAGAAATGGGATTTTTTGAATATTCGGCGAGTAATTATGTCAAATTGAAAGACCGGCATTTGGTTGGTTAGAGCTTAAAAGGATCTAATTCGTCCGATCAAACTAGTACCTCGACACAGGGATTTTGACTAGTTCAGAGTTCAGCCAACAAGTGAGTGCAAGGCGTGACTCGAAGACAAGACCCAAAGCATTCGCTCCGCTCACGGGGCCAGCTTTGGTTAGCCCTTATCAAGAGTCACAACGCCGCAATCGCTTGTTGGCTGAACTAGTCAAAATCCCTGTG
>CAZOBX010000155.1:0-14222 GCA_964578045.1 uncultured Kangiella sp.
CTTAGAACTTAGAACTTAGAACTTAGAACTTAGAACTTAGAACTTAGAACTTAGAGCCTTGTCCTCAATTTGCCTTTTAATCCCATCAACATCCAGACCACATTTCTTGATCAAATCACCTGGGTCGCCATGTTCAATAAATTCATCTTGGATGCCAAGATGTTTAATCGCAATTTGGATATTTTGTGATGCCAAAAATTCACTCACAGCGCTTCCAGCGCCGCCTGCGATAGCATTTTCTTCCAAGGTGATAAGCTGACAATGAGTTTTACTTAGTTCGATAATTAATTCTCTATCAAGCGGTTTAACAAATCTCATATCGACTATGGTGGCATTCAGTTGTTCGCCTACCGTCAGTGCGTTTTGCATTAAACTGCCAAAGACCAACAAAGCGATCTTTTCGCCTTGTCTTCTAACCACCGCTTTCCCTATCTCGATACTGGTTAATTCGTTGCCGGGATCAATGCCGGTTCCTGCCCCACGAGGGTAACGAACCGCCGCACAGCCAGAATACTCAAATCCAGTGGTTAACATGCTGCGGCATTCTTTTTCGTCACTGGGCACCATTATGATGATATTGGGAATGCAGCGCATAAAACTTAAATCAAAGCTGCCGTGATGAGTGGCACCATCGCCTCCAACTAAACCACTTCGATCAATCGCAAACAAAACATCTAATTTTTGCAAAGCGACATCGTGGATTAGTTGATCGTAACCACGTTGTAAAAATGTGCTGTAAATGGCGCATACTGGTTTAGCACCTTCGCAAGCCATTCCCGCTGCCAGTGTCACTGCGTGTTGTTCGGCGATACCGACATCAAAATAGCGATCTTTAAACTCGCGAGAAAAAGCGATCAGATCAGAGCCCTCTCGCATGGCCGGTGTGATCCCCATTAATCTGTCATCTTTGCTTGCCATATCACATAACCATTGACCAAAAATATTCGAATAGGTGGTTTTCTTTTTGGCCTGTGGCAGTTTCAAATCTTTTGGATTAAAAACAGGTACCGCGTGATAGGCGATTGGGTCTTCCTCTGCGGGTGCAAAACCTTTTCCTTTGGTGGTTACCACATGCAATATTTGTGGGCCTTTCAATTTCTTAATATTACCAATGGTGGTCAACAAGGTGGGTAAATTATGACCATCAATTGGTCCAATATAATTAAAGCCTAATTCCTCAAACAGGGTTCCCGGCAATACCATGCCTTTCAAATGCTCTTCGACCCGGTGTGCCCAGTTGGATATTTTAGGCATGTTTTGTAGTACTTTTTTACCGCCTTCTTTAAAACCGGAATAGAATTTACCTGATAATACTTTGGCCAGATAGTTATTCAGTCCGCCCACGTTTTCTGAAATTGACATGTCGTTATCATTTAAGATAACCATTAAATTGACGTCTAAATCAGCGGCGTGATTTAGCGCTTCGAAGGCTATTCCGGCGGTCATTGCGCCATCACCTATCACTGCCACTACATGACGTTCATCGCCACGGGCTTTGGCAGCAACAGCCATACCCAATGCGGCACTGATGGAAGTGCTTGAGTGGCCAACTCCAAACGCATCAAATTCACTTTCAAATCGACTGGGAAACGGATGAAGTCCGTTAGTTTGTCGAATTGAGCGTAGATTTTCTTTACGCCCGGTGAGTACTTTATGAGGATAAGCCTGATGGCCAACGTCCCAGATGATTTTATCATCCGGGGTATCGAATAAATAATGCAACGCCACGGTTAATTCAACCGTGCCTAACCCGGCGGCAAAGTGACCACCACAATGGGCGATGCTTTTGATTAAAAATTGCCGTAGTTCATCATTAAGCGTCTGCAATTGGTCCTTCTCAAGTTCTCTAAGAGCCTGAGGATTTCCGATGTTGGCTAATAACGGATAAATTTCTGGATCGCAAAGCATTATTACTGAGTCCGCCTGGGTTAATTGATTCTAGTGACTATATAGCTGGCAAAATCGGCTAGTCGGTCACTATTGAGTGGAATTCTATCTAGCGCTTCAAGTGCGCGCGATACCAGTTCATCGGCTCTTTGTTTAGCACCATCCATGCCTAGCAGCGCCGGAAAGGTTAATTTGTTTTTTTCCAGGTCAGAGCCTTGAGGTTTTCCGAGTGTTTGGGTGTCGCTCTCAATATCCAGAATATCATCTCTGATCTGAAAAGCTAATCCTAAACAACGACTGTAAGTATTTAAATGGGTCAATACCACTTGATCTTCGCAAGCGCTGGCGAGATAACCCAATTTAACGGACGCATTAATCAGTGCGCCGGTTTTCATTCGATGCATGGCCTCCAGGGTCGCCAGGTCACTTTGGCTATTGGTCACTAAAAGATCAATTGCCTGACCGCCTCCCATTCCCATTGAACCGCTTGCCTGACATAATTCGGTTAGCATCAAAAGTTTCTTATCATCTGCAAGGTTCGATTGGGGTTGCAGCGACAATATTTCAAACGCAAGCGTTTGTAACGCATCGCCTGCAAGTACTGCGGTTGCTTCATTAAATTGGATATGGCAGGTAGGGATCCCACGTCTTAAATCATCGTCATCCATGCAAGGTAAATCGTCATGGATTAACGAGTAGGCATGGATTAATTCGACCGCAAGAGCCGGCATGTCTAAGTTAGACGTTTCTGCTGCCAACATTTCACCGGTCGCGTAGACTAATGCTGGCCGTATTCGTTTTCCCGGATTGAGCGCAGAATAACGCATCGCCTGATGCAAGCTTTGGGGGCTCAACTGGCTACCGGGGAGATGTTCATCAAGCAGTCGATTAGTTCTGTCTTGGATTTCTCTTAAAAAATCGCTGTGTGGCATATTATATGTTTTCTAAAATCTTCCAGGTTCTTATTCAAAATCTTTCAATTGCTCGTCATCTTCACTGAGTATTAATACTTTTTGCTCTGCTTTATTGAGCATTTGCTGGCAATCTTTGGTGAGTTTAATGCCTTTTTCAAACTGACTGAGCGAGTCATTTAACGGTAAATCACCTTTTTCCAGATGATTAACGATTTCTTCTAAGGCTTCTAGTTGGGATTCGAAAGTGGGTTTTTTACTAGCATTCATAAGTGTCACCGGACTTAAAATAACGATTCAGGCGTTTGAACGAGAAGATCTTTCTCATTTATCGGGAGTCGCGCTGAAAATAGTGCGCTATTGTCTCGCATTTTCGCTATGAAAGGAATTCTTTGCTTATTTTTTGAAAGAAATTATAGCGTTAACTGGAATTGTGAGAAATCTTGCCTATTCTTTGAGTAGGACTAAATAAATAGCCAGCTGATAAAGCTTGGTACAAAAAAGAAGATTGAGGTCAAACAGTTTGGATTTAGGTACTCTGGTTGGATTAATAGGCGCGATTGCGATGGTCGTGATGGCCATGATTCTCGGCGGCTCGATTATTACTTTTATCGACGTACCGTCAATATTGATTGTGGTTGTCGGCACCCATTTTGTGGTGATGATGACCTATTCTCTCAACGAATTTGTGGCAGCCGCCGGTTCAGGCATGAAAGTGTTGAATTTTAAGGCGATGGATAATGAAGAATTAATTACTCAGATCGTCGACTTAGCTGATATGGCACGTAAGAGTGGTTTGCTGGCTTTGGAGGGAGCGGAGATTGAGCATGACTTTCTTAAAAAGGGTATCGGTTTGTTAGTGGATGGTCATGACGGTGACGTAGTGCGTGCGATCTTGGAAAAAGATGTCCAAATGGCGTCAGAGCGCCATGCTCTTGGGGCTCGGGTGTTTAAATCAATGGCTGACGTTGCTCCAGCGATGGGTATGATTGGCACCTTAATTGGTTTGGTGGCTATGTTATCCAATATGGATGACCCAAAATCGATCGGTCCAGCCATGGCGGTGGCACTGTTAACGACATTATACGGCGCTATTATGGCTAATCTGGTAGGCATTCCGATCAGTGATAAGTTGGGCATGCGAGATAAAGAAGAAAAGGTTTCAAAAACTCTAATGATTGATGGTTTACTGGGTATTCAAGCGGGACAAAATCCCAGAGTGATTGAACAAGTCCTGCACGGTTACCTTAAAGAAGGTAAACGTCCAACGGCAGAAGATTAAGCGATGAGCGACGAAGCTGAATGCGACTGTCCTCCCGAGGGATTACCTGCCTGGATGGGAACCTTTGCCGATCTCATGGCTTTGCTGATGTGCTTTTTTGTATTGCTGCTGTCATTTGCCGAAATGGACGTGTTAAAATTTAAGCAGATTGCCGGTTCCATGAAAAATGCCTTTGGGGTGCAAAGCAAAGTTCATGTTCGCGATATTCCCAAAGGTACTAGTATCATCGCCAAAGAATTTTCACCCGGTAAACCCCAGCCGACAGTGATAGAAGCCGTCATGCAGCAAACGATTGATATTACAAGAGAAACCATCGAATTTGATGAGCCTGACGAAAGCGACCCCGACCAAGGAGAGGGAGAACAGACCAATAAAGGTGTCGGCGCAGAAGATAAAGAAGCAGTATCCAAAGAAGAAAAAAGTGATGCTGAGATCATCAAAGAAGCCCAACAAGCTGCTAAAGCGGCAAAACAAGCGGCTGCCGATGCTGAATCACTGGCACAAGATATCGCGGTAAAAATGTCTGAAGAGATATCTGACGGTCAGGTTGAATTGCTCGCCAAAGGCTCTTATGTGGTTATAAGAATTCGCGAAAAAGGATCTTTTGCTTCGGCATCCGACAGTATTGAGCAACAATTTTTACCGGTTATCGGCAAGATTGAAAGTATTCTGGCGGATACCGACGGTGAAATAAGAGTCGCAGGCCATACCGATAACCTGCCAATTGATAACGAATACTTTCGTTCCAATTGGGAATTGTCAGGCGGGCGCGCCGGTTCTGTGACCAGAGAATTGCTAAGAAGTGGCGTGTTGAGTAAAGATCGATTTGTTATCACTGGATACGCTGATACTAAACCGATTGCCGATAACGATACTTTAGAGGGGCGAGCAACCAATCGGCGGGTTGAAATTATTATAGTGCAAGGAGAACAGCCCGAAGGGACCGTAGTGGGGATAGGGATTGATATGCCTGAGGACCAGAAGTAATAACCACTATAGGGGCAATAGATAAGTGCCAGGAAATGATTTTATAGAACTTAGCCTTTATCCGCTTTCCAGCGTTTTACCTGACTTAGATCGAAGATCCAGTCTTCATACTGATTGCCCCGTTGCTCAACGGGCATACCATCACGGATCCACCGCTCGATGCTTGTAATCGTGACATCCATAATGCTCGATAGAGTATCTTTGCCAATAATCCGATCGTCCGCGGTAAAAACAGTTGAATCATCAACGATTGATTTATTATGACGCCGCTTAGCCTGACGTAAATAATTCGAACTTCTCATTGTAAATTTCCTTTTTTACTACACCCTTATACTATAGATGAATTTAAAGCATAAAAGGTTGCATAAAAGATTGAATTTTTATTTAGAGGGTTAGGGCCTGTTGATCTTTCATAGTTCATCACTGTTGCGGCTAAAATATCGCCAATTTAGGCGCGACGAATGTGGTTTGGTTATTCCAAATGAGTGAGGAGCAACAACAAGTGGTGATATTTTAGCCGCAACCCGAAGGGCCGGACACTTTTTTCACCTAATTTTGTTATCAGTCGCTTGTTTAGAATAACTAAACGGCGTTCCTACTGCCTCGTTAGGCAAAAAAAGCGCCTCGGCAGTGTTGAACTATGAAAGATCAACAGGCCCTAAGATAGATCAAATTCTAGCGGAGCAAAATTGCCATAGCGTTGAGATATTTTTACAAAGTTGATTCATGTTTCGCAGCTTATCGGGATTAATAAAGAGTCCGGTTTTTTCTGCATACTGCTCAACAAAGGTTTGTTGTTGTCGGTTATTTAACTGGAAATTTAGTAGAAAACCGGCAAGATCCATGACCGGATCGCTATAACAAGCGTATTCCCAATCAATCACTTTTAATTGAGAGCGGGCATCATCCCATAATAAATTGTTTAAACTCAAATCGTTGTGGCAAAGTTTGTGGGGAGTAAACTCTTCAGTTAGTGGTAAGGAATGTTGTAGCAGTCGATCGATATGTTCGATATGTTCTGGCGAGCGTTTTGACGCCAGTTGATGATATCGAATCAAATGTTGTCGAATATCGATTGTTACAGGTTGTTTGCGGTCGCCATGCAAATTCTCAATTTTATGAAGACGGGAAATAAATTCGCTAACTGAGGATAAAAAATCGTCGTATAGGAATTTTTCTTGAACTGAATTGGTCAATCTAGAAACCTCTGGATTGAACAGGTTAACAGAGAGCGGCTTAAACTCGATCCAGTCAAACACTCTAACTGAGGGAGTACTAAGGTAACAGTCAACTAACCAGTATTTCATTAATGAATATTGTCTCAGGAAGGACAACACGGGTTGTTGTTCTGCTTTATTTTGCGGCAATAGTACCAGGTTTTCTACGTTAACGACTTGAATAAAATATAATTTTTTTGCGTTTTCTTTTTTCAGGGTCAGTTTATAATTAAAATTCGATTGACCCTTAGTCAGTCTTTGCCAATTGGCGGGAAGCGCTGATTGCTCGACAGAGAAAAACTCGGTTAAGTCCAACCATGCTTGCATTGAATGTTTCCACCAATCAGGCATTTGGCTAAGTGTTGCACTGTGAGACTTGTTGTTCATAATGTCTCTTCCAGGTTATCCACCCAATAAAAGCTAAAATGATATAGCCGAAGAATAACACTGCGGTTAATGCAAATCCTTTGGATAAATAAAGATAAATCGAAACACTGTCGATGATTATCCAGTAGAGCCAATTTTCCAATATTTTTTGAGTGACCATATAAGTTGCCAGGACTGCAAACCAGGTGGTAAAGGAATCGATCAAAGCGAAATCCTGATTAGTAAAGGAATTTAGTAGATAAGCTGACGCCAATACCACAAGCGTCGTTAGTCCAATTAGCATCAAGTGTATTTTGACTGGCCAGATCAAAATATTTTTTTGTGGTTCATCACTAATTCTTTTGTTCCATTGAGACCAGCCGTACATAGCCATGAAGAGATAATAAAGGTTTAGGAATGACTCCATATATAAATTGACGTCGAAAAATAACATAATGTAGATTGCGGTACTGACAAATGCAGCAGGCCAACACCACAGACTTTCCTTAATGGCTAACAATAAATAGGCGATTGCCAAACTAACCGCTACCCATTCTAATAAAGGAGTATTGGTTAGTTGCTGGATAAATTGTTGAACAAATTGCATCATAAATCGATTCTTTATTTTGTTGAAATTGTAGCAGCAGTTTTACTTGGGATAATGCATCATTACCTGATAACTCACTTTCCCTAATGAACCTGCTTTACGGGTGGTTAAAACCGTTGCTACACCGGCTCCAATATTAACCAATATTTTTAGGTTCTACATCGCTGTTTAAAAATTTGGCGACAAATACCTGTTTACCATAAACTTTAAAAGAATAACCGATGATCTCGGTGACTAATTGCATTACCTCATCAAACTCGCCAAATAACTGGGTACTCATGGTATTAGTATAACAACCAATTGTCGAACAGCGATTTAATCGCTCGACGATATCCTGGATGATGGGTAAGAATTCATCGGCCAGTGGGTACAGACTCAGTTCAACGGATATTTTCATTTTTTGTTTTCCTCTATTCAAATTCGTGACTGTATGACAAACCGATCACCCTGGGCGCAGCAAACTGAAAATATTCTCCTCGCGCATAAAAATTTCTTGGGTCATTGCCAAAGCTACCAAAACCTCTGGTTTGAATATCTTTATCGAAAACATTGTTAACGTAAAGTGAAACGCGCCAGTCAGTTTGCTGGTAATTTAATCGAAGATTAAATAGTTGATAGGAGTCAGATTTTAAATCGTGTCGATCTGAAAAATAAAAACTATCTTTTGATTCAAGCTCTGGATTTAAGCTTAATCTGTCGCTGAAATAATAAATACCGCCAAACACCAATTGATAGTTGGGCGCATGCGCGACATCTCTTCCACTAAGATCTACAGGGACCGGTGGAATGGCCAGTTGATCTGCATCGACATGGTTAAAACTGGTAAACTTATCAAATTCTGCATTGAGTAATCCGAGCGTTGCATAAAGTTTTAGGTCATCATTTGTTTGCCAGCTTGACTCTATTTCTATGCCTGAGCTGCTCCCCTCAGAGCCGTTAGTGACTAAATCGGTAAAGCTACAAGGGCAAATACCGCCTTGTTGAACTAAAAGGCCGCTGTCGATGGAGCGCACTAAACTATCCTTGGTTTGGATCTCTCTTCTGTCTTGATAAAAAATCGCCGCTTGTAAGGTTAAACGGTGGTCTAACCAAAGGCCTTTGATTCCCGCTTCATAATTCCACTGGTACTCGGTATTAAATACCCTGTTTTCATTGGCAATACTGGCATCCGTGTTAATCCCACCATTTTTATAACCTCGAGAAATTAATCCGTAAATCATTCGAGATGGGGCATATTGATATTCGATAGCCAGTTTACCGCCCCAGAGATTTTCGCTGGGGGAAAAAAGGCCCCCATCACTGTCTGCGTAATCGGTAGTTCGGTGTTCGAATCTCAATCCGGAAACCAGCGTGATGTGATCGGCAAAAGGGGTTGTTATTTGTCCGTAAAGAGCAATGTTTTTACTCGCAAATTGGCTGGTGAAATCTGTCGCCTGAAAGGTATACTGACGAGTTAAATCAATTTGTTGATCTCGAAAATAGAAACCGGTCACCCAGCTTGATGATTGAGCACCTTGGTTTTCTTTAGATTGCAGTTTAATATCCAAACTAACATTATCATTATCTCTTTGGTATTGGTCAAAAGAAGAATACCACCAATCGAATCCGGCCAGTACTGAATCACAGGGCGTCCCATCACAAATACCGGTATGGCTCCAATCTTCATCATAAGCATAATCTAAATCAGAATCTGCATAACTTAAAATCGATTCTAACCAAAATTTATCACTAATTTCCCAGTCTAGGTCAACCGCAATGGCGTTGGTTTTTTGGCGGTCAAATCCTGGCTGATCGGAAAGGGTGTGCCGGTTAGAATCTAAACTGAACGCGTCGTAACCATTGTCTATATCGGCGAAAAAAACACTGGTACTGAGTTTTAAGTGGTTATTGAGTTGCGATACAATTTTTCCGCGTAAACTGAATTCATCAAAGTTGTTAGTGTCCTTTTGATTAAGAAAGTCATTTTCCATAAAACCATCACTTTGATATTGTTTTAGCGCAAACCGGTAACCGCTAGTTTCAGACATTGGTCCACTAACAACGCCAGATAATTCTCGTCCGCCAAAGGACTCGACAGAGAGTGATAATTTGGCGTAAAAACTGTCAGTGGGTGAATTTGAGACCAGATTGATCAATCCAGCTAATCCATTTGCACCATAGAGCGTCCCTTGCGGGCCTCGCAGAATTTCGATTTGTTGTATATCGAGAGTGGTGGCAGCGCCTGAAATACCAGTCAAATCGATGCCATCTAATATCACACCAACAGAATAATTAACTGGCTCCTTAAATTCACTACGCTCACCAATGCCTCGGATTTGAATAAAACGACCTCGGGATGCACCGGTAGCAAAGTTCACGTTTGGTGCAAGGTTTAATACTTCGGATAGATGTTGTGCATTTCTAATTTGAAGGGTTTCTGCATCTATTACAGAAACACTATTGGCCAGCTCTAATACGTTGGCATCTTCAAGTTCTGCGGTGACTACTAAGATTTTACCGCCAATAGTTTCATCAAAAGCGAAGCTATTAAGAGAAAATAAACATCCAATAATGGCGGTTATTAGGGTGTAATTGTTAATCTGTTTCACTTGGTTGATCTCCAATATATCTACAGGAATACGAAATCCTTGGATATACGTTAATGGAGATCCGGTAAGACGATGGTCAAGAAGGTAGGTCTGAAAAGACTCGAAATTAGTGATCTAAGACTTACCACCTGTCCCTACGCCGGGATTAACCGGATCAGGTTCAAAGGGTACAAATCTCAGGTCGAGTGATTTTAAAGCGTGTAAGAACGACCGCCCCTCAGGTTGAGCGAGGAATTATAGGTGAAAGGCAAGTGATAGGCAAGATTTCGAATAAAGCACCAGCGGCCATATAAATTAAAAGCTTGGTTTGACCAATGCAGAGAAACAGCGTTTTTTGAAGCTAGAAGCTAGAAGTTTCTTTCATAATCTTATCAAACATAGAAACCACAGCATCAACCGAAATCAACTCCATCAGGTTCTCTCCTTTGACTCTTTTTCCCCATCGGTTTTCTTTGACAGGTTTCCCGGTTTGTTTAAAGAGAAGTTCTTCATAAACAGATACGCTGGTCGATTGAGAATGATAAGGTCCAGTTCTTTTTGGATTACTGTGGGCATATAAGCCAATGACCGGCGTATTGACCGTGGTCGCCATATGCGCAGGGCCCGAATCCGGGGCTAATACCAGTTTGGCATTTTGCAGTAGCGCTAATAGTTGCGGCAAGCTGGTTTTACCGATTAAATTGATGACCGGTGCATTGCAAGCGTTAATTATTTTGTCACCTAATTGTTTTTCCATTTCGGTGGGACCACCAGATAAAACAATTCGCAATCCTTTGGCATGGGCATAATCGGCAATTTCGGCATAACGATTAGGTAGCCAATTTCTTTGTTGTTTGCTGGCAGCCGGGGAAATAACCATATAAGGTATATCGCCTGTTTGTTGTAAACACCAGGCTTGATCTTTTTCGGCTAGCGGCATATTCCATACTGGCTTTGAATCGGCAGAAACGCCGATGGCTTGAGCAAATCCCCAAAAGCCATCGGCAACATGGGGTTTGTCTTGCGGGTCGATCTGGTGGTTGGTAAAAAGCCATTGGCCTTCTTTTGCTCGGCTTTTATCAAATCCCCATTTTTCTTTTGCGCGAATGCACAAAGTGGCAAGGCTGGCACGTAGGGCAACTTGCATATGTAAAAGCAAGTCAAAATGGCGACCTTTTAATTGATGATAAAGATGTCGGTAGCCTTTTAACCCAGCTTTTTTGTCGAAAATAATAAATTCGACGTTATCCATATTTTCTAGCAGCAGTGCCTCAACTTTGCCAATCACCCAGGTAATGTTTGCCTCCGGCCATTGGCTTTGGATCGCTTGTACACTCGCCACCGCGTGGCAAACATCGCCAATCGCCGACAGGCGTAAAATACAGATGGAATTCGGATTGGTTATTCTTGTCGCCATCGATTATCAGGTTAAGCTCTAAAATAAAAACAGCATATTAACATAATAGCTATCCATGTAGAGCGTTTGCATTTTGGCAAGAGTTTTTTCGTCAGACTAGGGCCTCGCATTCGTCGTGCCTAGATTGACGATATTTTAGCCGTAACAGTGATGACAAATGATAGATCAACAGGCCCTAAGGTTTGGGTTTACCTGGATCAAATAACGGATCGACTACCAAAGCGTTAGTCGCTATGGCTGGCATCGGCTTGGCAAGGATGAAACCTTGTCCAAAGTCACAATCCAGGGATTTGAGCACTTCGAATTGATGCATCGTTTCGATCCCTTCTGCGACTATTTCTATATTAAGTGTTTTTGCCAGCGAAACAATAATACTAATAATCGGATGATCGGGTTTGAGTTTGTTAATATGTGAAACGAAGGAGTGGTCGATTTTGATCACATCAAATGGCAACTGGTTAATATAGCTTAATGAAGAATAGCCGGTGCCAAAATCATCTAGTGATATTTTTATCCCGAGTCTTTTTAACTGATAAAAAAGATTTCTGGCTTTGGCGATGTTTTTCATCAATATATGCTCGGTTAATTCGACCACGATGGAATTTTTTGGTAATTGATATTGATGTAAAATCGTTTTAATTTCGTTTATCAATCTAGAGTCAACAAATCGCTGTGAAGATATGTTAATGCTGATATAAAAATGTTCTGGTGTTAGAGTTTTCCAATGAACTAATTGTTGTGCAACGCTATCAAATAATTGACTATCGATTTCTCGAATGAGATCATTTTGTTCGGCAATGTGAATAAATTCCTCCGGCGTGATCAAGCCTCTTTTTGGGTGTTGCCATCGCATTAATGCTTCAAAACCGACTATTCGGCGGGTTTTTAGATCAACAATCGGCTGGTAATAAAAAAAGAGCTGTCTTTCTTTAATCGCGATTTTCAATTCGTCTAGTATTCTTCGAGCAGAAAGTACCGATTTATGTAAAGAGGCCTCATAGACTTGAATGGTGTTTTTTCCTTTGCTCTTAGCATGGTACATCGCGTGGTCGGCATTTTTTAGCAGATCTTCAAATCGATTAACTGTCTCATCTTTTAACCCGATACCGATACTGATTGAAGCAACGATTGATTTCTTGGCCGTTTGGATAGGTTTTTTTATTACGTCCAGGATCCGTTGCGAGATCGCCATCGTCATAGTTTCATTGTCTAAATCCTCCAATAAGATCGCAAATTCGTCACCACCAATTCTAGCTATTGTATCGGAGGAGCGCAGTTGAGATTGCATTCTTTGCGCCGCCTCTTTTAAGATTTCATCGCCTGCCTGGTGGCCGAAGTTATCGTTAATTAATTTAAAATCGTCAAAATCAATAAAAAGGACTGCTATTTCTGGTGTCTGTGAACGACTCGCACGAATAAATGCATGCTCCAGTCTGTCCAGAAAAAGCGAGCGGCTAGTCAAACCCGTAACAGAGTCATGTAATGCTTGATATTGAAGTTTTTGGTCCTTTAATTTTTGATCAATGGCGGTACTTATGTGCTGCCCCAGAAAGGTCAGAAACTCTTTGTCGTTGTCTTTGAAGGATTTTTGCTGATCATAACTCTGCAAAGCTATTGCGCCCTGTAGCGAGGGTGTTATTTGAAATGGGACCGCCAACCAACTGTACACATGTGGGCCGCGATTGATCATCCGTCCATCTTTAATGCGCTTTTCCAACTCATCAAAATGAGCCAAGCGAGGCTGTTGCGCAGCAATAACCTCCGCGATTAGTGTTTCCGACATTTTCTGGTGATCGATACTGCTATCGAATTCACCGCCTTTCTGCTCATCATGTAGATAAGGACATGAGTACCGGTTTTCATCGGTATCCAGCAAGACAACAAAAAAGCTATGGGTGTCAACCTGTTGGGCAATGATTTTATGGAGCCCGAGATAAAAATCTTCGATGGTTGTCGAGTGATAGGTGAGCTCAGATATTAATAAAAACGTATCTGAAAGCATTTTCGCTTTTTCCAAAGACCGATAGCTGTCCTCTAATTCGTAAATGTTGGAATTAAAGGTGATTTTTGAGGCCAGTATTCCTGCCAAAATCTCCAAGTAACTTCGGTGTAATTCGGTATAAAAGTGAGAGTTTTGATGTTCAGAATCGATTACGCCAAGGACTTTGCTGTGAAAACGTATTGGTACTGCTAACTCCGAAAGCCGTGATTGGTCATCAACCACATAATCTGCTTCAAGGCGAGTATCCGCCACCATGATACTTCTACTTTCTGCGGCTGCCTTGCCAACAATACCCTGACCGAGTTTGAGTTTTATGGCGTTGGTTATTTGTCGCTTTTTCGGATTTTTTGGACCATAGGCTGCCACCTGGCTCAAATGGAGTTGATCATCGTCTAATAAATACACCACGCAATCCTCAAAACCTAAAGATTTGATGGTGTGTTGGGCGACATGCCAAATCGCTTCTTCGATAGAATCAATTTTATTGACGTGGTCAACGAAATTCAGCAGTGCTTCTAAAGCCCGCTTATTTTGAATCGACTCAACCGGATAAGACTCATTGTCTGGCATGATCAGTGGACAGTTATTCTATTTATTCGTTTATGACTTAAATATAGACCGAAACCTACTATTTAGTCGAGGAACTTGCTAACTCATAAAAACAACTAAACCCGTCTGGCATTTGACGGGCTAGATTTCTGGTCATTAACCTTGTTGCTGATGTAGAATACCAACTGAATTATTCTTTCAGCTAACCAGGTTGTTGAAAATACATACTAAAAAATCCTTATCTCAGGTGCTGATATCCCCCTCCGGTGAACATTCTTTGAATGTCAATATGCAGGCTCGCTGGTTTGAAAGCGGATATTGGCAACAGAAGGACGCTATTTTGGGAGAATCTCGCGGGCGTCATATTACCTGGTTTATCAAACCACCACAAGATACCGGTGATTCTGCCTGGGTATTGCGACATTATTAT
>CAZOBX010000156.1:0-13696 GCA_964578045.1 uncultured Kangiella sp.
ACATTTAATCGATTGCATGAACAGCATTTTCGTTACACCGTCTGGTCCGAGGAAGATACCTTAAGAGAAAACGGCAAGTTTTCCAGTTTTATTTATTATTCGAACCAGGAGCGGATCAACCAGCGAAAATTAAGCGAAATTGGAGGCGATAACACCCTCATAAATATTCAGCAGAAGCTTTACTCTGGGACGATTAAAAAGCCAAAAAATATACATATGATCGTGCTTGAAAGTTTTATCGATCCAAGGTTAATACAGCAACTTAAAGTTGAGAATTCAGTCTTGGCCAGTGAAATAATGCCTTTTCTTAATCATGATGGTGATTTTTCTCATGTTATCTCTCCCATTTACGGCGGCGGTACTGCTCAGGCCGAATTCGAATTATTAACTGGATTAAAAGCGCTGTCCAAAGTCAATCAAATTGAGTTTAATGTGATGAAGGGAGGAGCGATCAACAGCTTTGTTCGGCACTTGGAGAAAAATCATTATCATTCGATCGCCACTATCGGTCCCAGCTCCAGTTTCTTTAATTCACGATTGGCTTATCAAAGCCTTGGATTTAGCAATATCGAATATTTACAAGATGATATGGATTTAGATAACCTGCCCGATGATGGTCCATTATTTGATGGCGATTTATTAGAGCAAAACTTGACCAAAGTAAAGCTAGCGTTAGCAGAAAATAATGGCCCGATATTTAATTATGTGCTGGGTATGTACGGACATTTTCCCTTTCGAAGAGACAAGCAAAAACGGCCTGATGTGGTCAGTGTAGAACACGAGGACGACCGACTACGACGAATATCCAATCAATTTTATTATCGAACAAAGGCCATTGCTCAATATCTGGAGGATTTAATCGCGGTTGATAAAAACGCGATTATTTATATTACCAGCGATCATTTACCTTCTATATTCGGCCAAAATACGACCTACAAATTGGATAATAAAGTGAACATTGCATTGTTTATTAATCAGGGACAAAGCATTGATGTGTCGGGTAAAAATCTCTATCAAATACCGTGGTTAATTTGGGATTTATTAACCGAAACGGTCAAAAACCGAAATTTACAGGACGGCGAGATGGAGAAGCTTTATTATCAAGCACTTTCTGAGAGCTTGAAAAAGTAAGTCACCTGCAAACTACCCGATCTGTCTGCATAGAGAAGACGGGACCAACGGCATTAATTAATCGTTTTCAATTGAATATATCTATTTGATAAGAAAAGCTAGGCGCCGTTTCTATATTGAATAGTTACCGTCCCATTCGACCTCATTAGGCTTCAAAAAGCCTAAAAGTCTGGAACCAGTACTCATTTTTTACCATTCGCACCACCTAATTATTGTAACAGTGTATATTTTTTAGTATAAAAATGGCATACTCTGCGACCTAAAAAGTATAAGAAACGACTGATATTCATGGATGGAGAGAGTTGGGGGCTTGAACAATCTGATGACACGACCAATAAAACCGCTGTTGCAATGTGGTGCGATCCTATGTCTGTTTTATTTTGTGACCTTTACGGTGCTACAATCTGTTACGTCTACTCAATACCAACCAGACAATAGTCTTACCAATGTACGCTTTATCATGCTGATGTTGCTTGCTCCCATCTTATTTAAATATCTAATTCAATTGACCACGGCTCCGTTTTACTCTGTAGTGGAAAGACTTCGCTCATCCGCTATCAATCCGTCTGATAACCAAAAAGTGACGGTACTTATTCCCGCATGGAATGAAGAAGTTGGTATTTTGAAAACGCTCAACTCGGTAGTCAACACTGACTATGCCGAACTGGAAATTATTGTCATTAACGACGGTTCGACGGATAAGACCCATCAGCTAGTTTCCAATTTTATCAATAATTACGAGCAAAACCATCACCAAGCCGGCGCTACGGTTATCAAGTATTTAAAACTGCCTAATGGCGGTAAGGCCAAAGCCCTTAATCAGGGACTGCGAATTGCAACCGGTGAGTTGGTATTGACGGTTGATGCTGATAGTGTGATGGACAAGAAGATGATCGTGAATATGGTCAGGCGCTTTACTGATAAAAAGGTCGCCGCGGTGGCGGGTAATGTGGTGGTGGGTAATCGAAAGAAACCGATCGAGTTACTTCAGCAGTTGGAATATTTACACGGCTTCTGGTTTAAGAGAGCCGATTCAAACTTTAATTCAGTGCATATTATTGGCGGTGCAGCCGCTGCTTATCGAAGAGCTATTCTGGAAGAGGTCGGTGGATTTGATGAGTCGATTATCACCGAAGATGTTGAATTATCCATGCGCTTGTTGGCTATGGGATACGCTACCCGATATGCGGCCGATGCGGTGGTTTATACCGAAGGGCCATCTGAATGGAAGGGGTTATGCACGCAACGTTTACGTTGGAAATTTGGCCGCTTTCTGACCTATATAAAACACCGTTCTTTGTTTTTTAGTCTGTCGAAAAAGCATCATCCTTATTTAACCTGTCTGGTACTTCCGGTTGCAATTTATGCGGAGTTGGCATTATTCTTAGAAGCGCTGTTGTTGAGTGTATTTTATGGTTATACGATTTATACCGGTGACTATTTGCCGCTAGCGTTTATGATCTGTTTTGTTTCTACCGTTATTACTTTACAAATTTTGTTTGACCCCAAAATGAAATTCCATAGCAATTTACTATTACTCGCGCCAGTTGCCTGGTTAATGCTGTATGTAATTGATTTGGTCGAGTTCCAAGCGCTTTGCCGAAGCATGCATCGATTGATTAAACGAGAAGAGCTGGAATGGCAAACCTGGGCTCGGGTGGGAATTATTAGTCAAAGTGTGGCGAGACAGGTTAATCATTCCAGGGTTGTTACTGAGAGTGATTCGTAATCTATTCCAATAGATTTTTGCTGTAGGACTAAGCAAGCCAAGAACTTAACAATACTCGAACATACTTAACCTGAACTCGGGATAAGAATAACCATCCAGCACAACAAATTTAGCGGCTCTCCGCGTTAAGCTTGCTTCCAATAGCTCTCTATTACTGCGAAAGCTCGCCTTGATATCCACTAAATTAGTCGTACTGGTCCAAATTTCAGTATTAGATTTTACCTAACCTATTGTTATTTGATACATGATGTTGAAAATGATAAGAGTGTGCTGGCTATTCTTATTCCGAGTTCAGGTTACTTAAGTATTCTCTTGAATATCAATTTTAACTATTGATTTATTTAAACTAATTCGATATAGCGACATAAACGAATGAGGGTGCAATTTTCACCCTCTTTACTAATGAAAGTAGCCAATTGTTACACGGATTCAGTTTTCCCACCTTCGCCGATAAGCAAAAAGAACCAATAAACCTAACCAACCTATACTGCCTCCTCCAGAACTACTACTCGACGGTGGAGTGGGCGGTGCGGGATCTTGTGGTTCAGTAAACCCTGGTGAATTATCATCGACCAATCGGACCGTTCGATCAATACCGCCAAAATCTTGAGCTTGTCCATTACTGGATTCATAGCCTACCCAGGCTCCATTGCTCCAATCAACCACTGTAGAGGGTGACGCGTCAATATTTTGCTGAGCTAAGTCAGCTGCAACGATGGAGAGTTGAACCAGAGTAGCGCCGGTCACCGATGAATTGTCATCTAATTGAAAGGAAAACAAAAAGGTATCATCAGCATAGTTTTTATAGCCGCTGGGCGAGCCTCCGGGTTGATTGAGCCACACTCCAGAATCGGTTTGCAGGGTTTCCGAATAGGCAGAACCTGAAGAGGCAAAGCCCTCAATGGCAATTTGAGGATCCATATTGACATTTTGTCCTGGATAATCACTCAATACATCATTGATCCGCCAACGCATCGGTTTATTAAAAGCGATCCAGAAATTATATTGCTGACCCGTTTGAAGGGCGGTATTAACGGTTTCTTGCCATTGCCTTTGATTAGCATTATCGGCAAGCCATTGGCCTTCAAATACCACGTCTCCCGTATCGGCATTCGAAATAACAACATGTGAAACCGATGGCGGTCCTGCTTGTAAGTAGTAACCTAAAATCGAAGCATTGGTTAGTTCACTGGTCACCCGTATAATTTCCGAGTTTGGTAAAATAAAACCATCGTGTGAAACGCCAAATCCACCATAGTCGGTACCGCCACCTTGGCCAGGCTCTGTTTCAAGGGTGTAGGATGGGATTTGGTAGGTATAGGCAAAATACTCATCGGTAGTACCAATGCCTGCTCCTGGATCGGATGGGCCAAAGGCGTAACTATTGTTATTGACTGCTCTCATCCGGGCGGCAATCGTGGTGGTAATGTTATCTCGTCTTAAATTACCGGTGAAAGGCGTAAAATAAATTTTTGTAAAAGAATGGGTATCAATATAAAACCGTAAGCGGTCTTCACCGGCCAAAACGGCAGCAGCTTGCAAGGCTTGGGTTTCTGGTTCCGACGCCGGTCCATCACCATGGTGAACAATGGAGTTGAAACGGGAAGAAGAGCGTTGCGGCGCCGAGGTTGCCCAAAAAGGATCATTATTGCGATTAAGATCGATGCCACCTAAAAAATCTGTCTCAGTGGATAAATCCGTATCCACATTTCGCATATTCTTACGGCGCATTCGACCATCTCTTGGCGTCGTGCTGCTATCGTCTACATCGGTACTGCGCACTGCATTTGTCGGATAACGCTGGGTTTGCCTGAAGCCGCTGATATTCAAACTGGGGATCAATACGATTTTATTATTTTCCAACAAATATTGATAAAAGCCGTTGTCGTTTTGTTGTTCAGAAAATCGTTCCATAATGCCGGTAAGCACTTCTGGCGATTGCCATTCACGAGAATGTATTCCGCCATTTTGCAGCATCGATGGTTCAGGAATGACCGATTCAATAGTAAAGTCATCACTATCACTCATAACATAAGCCCAAATATTTTCGCCTTCGATGGTTTGTCCAATAATGCTGCCGTTAATCAATGGCGAGGACATCATTAAACTTTGATGCCTTGCCATTAAACTATCGTAACTTCTAAACCCTGCGATGGGTGTTTGCGAGTCAACCGGGATTGGCACTGGATATCCCAGGGCAAGCTCATCCGCTGAGTTTGTATTTTCGGTGTAAGTGATTTGTACCGCACAGGCCGAAAATACGCTAGCGGCTAATAGTGTTTTTAATATTACTCGAACCATGCGGAAACCTCCCCAGCTAATCTTTCACTAATGAGTTGTCGCTCATACATCTGACGTGCTCGCTCAAGGGCATACAGATTTCTACTTAATAACATCGCTAAAAACGCGTTTTGTTGTGTCGAATTAAATGGTTGCGATTGAACCATGTAGGCTAATTCATCGACCAGCGCTGGCGACATTTGTTTTGCCAAAATCGCTGCGCTGGTACTTCCTGCCGTCTTACTGGAAAGGGTCTTGATCAAATAGTCATGTTTAATTTGCTCGTTTATTTCAAGTTTATCCAGTTGATAGAGCGATACTGAGGCATACGCTTTAATGGCAGCGGACTGCTTTAAAATTTCAAATTGTTGGTTCGCATCCCATTGCTTATCGAAGGCAGAAAAATAGTGATGCAATGGCAATTGCGGATCGAAAAGTAATGTATCAATTAAAGTCGACGATTGAGCGGATTGAATAGCCAGTTGCAAGATAGATTCAGGAGCAAGCGTTTGATTGGATTTTGCCCAAAATAACAATTGCTCAGATTGGCTTTTATTCAGTTGATTGATAGCTGGCCTCAGCAGGTTTACCTGACGGGATTTTTTTTCAGGAAGTTGAGTGATTAGCTGTTGATATTCGCCATCAATGATCAGAGTTAAAAATGTTTGGGTTAACGAAAGATCATCAAAAAAATCTAACGTTGATTTGGCTGACTGGGCATAAGGATAAGCATAAACCATTTGATCATGCCCATCCGAATAAGTCGTTAGTATTTTTGTTTGCATTTTAGCCAGTGATTTGAGCAGTTGTTGATAAGAGACGGGCAGTTTTTTTTGAGCCAAGCCCTGCTGGCGGATAATGGTGACACTTAACAGTAACAAATGTTCTTTTTCGACTAACGGCCTTTCTTCTTTAATGATTTTACCGATTGACTCAACGAGTTGTTGACCGCTGGAGTTTCTAAGTTTTAACAATTGATCGGAATTAACGATGTTCTTATAGGAAACAGATAATTCATCTTCGGTGATAACAACACCGGCTTGATGGCTTGATGGATTAGCAAGTAATGTTGGTGAGGACGTTGTTAAAAATCCCAGAATAAAAAGCCAACGCAAACAGCCATTTGGCGCTGATCGGATGAAATGAAATTGATTCATATTGACTCCTTTAACAAATAATAGTTAACCTCAACTCGGGATAAGAAAAGCCAGAAAACCTAACTATTTTAGAAAGTTACAAAAAAATCATGGTTCCTTTTGATTTAGCCTAGAGTTTAATTTTAGTCCAGGGCAACTATTTTAGTGGATATCAAGGCGAGTTTGCGTAGTAATAGCTGGCTATTGGCAGCAAAATCAACGCAGAGCCGCCAAAATAATTGTGCTGGATGGCTGTTTTTATCCCAACTTGAGGTTAGTTACGGCTATATTGCTTGAAAGATACCCCATATCAAATCTAATAACAATGGGTACTAATACCATAAAAGAACTAATATAGAGCACTAATATTCTGAAATACATAGGAGAAAGTTGGGCGGATAGCATGGAAGTGGTTATTTAAAAATATTGGCGGGAAGAGGGTGAATTCAATAAAAATTCAACAAAAAATCAAAGAAACTGAATGGTAAAATTGGCCTGACCCTACGACGACTACGACGAACATGGTATATTTCAGTGAATCTTAAGTTACGCAGAGGTCCTCTATCAGCTTCCTACAAGCACAAGGTCACTATAATGAATAACTCAAGTGGTCAGATTAGTTATCTAATTCGGGTGTAGTCTTGTCACTGCCAAATGTAAGATATTTGTTCATGATTGTGGAAACTTTATAATGGTATTGTCCGTGGTTTTTTCAGTCCCAGGGTCAAGGGAGAATGCCATCTTAAACAACGAATTAGTGGGTAATCCCACAGAATCAAATAATTCCTGCGCAAAACCAATGGCCAGATCCTGTTGAACGGTACCAAAGCATTCGTGTTCAGCCAGTTCAGCCCCTTGCGCGCCGCGCGCCAGCCATTTAGCAATTAACTCAATCATTTGCTCTGCTTTGACCTGATTGAGCAAATCTTTTTTAGATATTATCATCTCCTAAACCTCTTTTTTGATGTTGGTATTTGATAGCGACAGCCACTCCCATATAAACACAGTAAGAAAAACTTTTAGATTGCTTAAACTCGTACTCTGCAAGCTGACAGCCTTTATTAATCGGCTCAAAATCAATATCCATTAACAAACATTCATTAGTAATAATTGAGCGAATTCTGTCGAATGTTTGCATTAGCCATCTTTGAACCTAAATTAACCTCTACTCCTGGCTCTTAGCTCCTCTACACCCTCCACCTTTACATTAGTTCTTTTCGAGGGCGTCAAATAAATCATCAGGCGAACGTGTTTGAAACTTCAAGTGAAATGAGTATGAATTAATATGGCGGGATATGGTTACTGAAAAAAACCTGAAAACATGCACATTTATTGTTGGGCAATGTTAAGTGAGCTCATTTAATGACTGACAAAAGCCTGATTTTTGTGTTTTTATTCCAAATCAAATGCTTTAAGTCGAAAAGCGGCTAAATTGTTGTTATTTATCCTCAACAAAATATCCGGCCAGTCCTTAGCGGCTAAAAAGATCAAGCCCAAATCATTGCTGAATTGGGCTTTGGGTAGTTCTTTCTCGGTTATAGATGAATTTTAACAATTCAACCATCGTTTGTTGGGGTTTCTTCGTCACTCGCAACCTACAATTTAGTCCGACTTACCGAGTTGCATACTTCCCCAGTATCACATGTACGTTAGTAGATGCCAGCGAAAATTTGTTCAATCCACTTATCTGCAGTGAACATGCTTTTGCCCCATTTATTATCGAGGTCTTTAAGCGGCTTGGCAGCAATAATTTCTTCTAGCGAAAGACCTTGTTCGCGTAATGCTTTAAGTCTATTTAAACTTAATTGCAACATATCACGATACGCGATTAATTCTGTTTTGTTAGATTTTTGACCGTGGCCCGGTATTATTGTTGTGCTGTTATTTGTAAGTAATAACATTTGGTTGACGCCATTAATCATACCTTTTAAAGAGCCGCCATGATCAACATCGATAAATGGGAAAAAACCATTAAAAAACAAGTCTCCTGCATGGATAACATTTTGTTTTTCAAAATGAATAAAACTATCACCGTCAGAATGAGCATGAGGCGTATGTATTGCCCTAACAACGTCGCCATTTATGTGAAAGCTCATGTTTTCTGAAAAGGTCACAACAGGTAAGCCTTTACCTTCAGACGCTTTTAACTTTATATTGAACTCTCTAAGAAAAGAACCAGACCGTAACCTTTCACGGACATTATCATGTGAAAATATCAAGGTTCCTTGCTCCCCTAAATTTTCATTGCCGCCAGAGTGGTCACTATGGTAATGAGTATTTAGTAAAAATTTTGGCACCCCACCACCCAATGATTTAATTTTACTGATAATTTCTTCGGTCATAGGTGCAAACTGATCATCTATTAAAAAAGTACCGTCACGGCCGATAAAGACACCTACATTACCACCTTGCCCCATTAACATATGAATATTTTCAGTAATGGCTACTGCTTTAATCACTTGGTTATTGGCAACCAATGATGTTGAAATTAGCATTAAAGATAGTGAAATTAATGAAAGAAAAGCACGCATAAAAACCTCTTAAGTTATACAAAATTAGAAAGCAGATTTTAGCACGGCGTTTGTGTTGGCATTTGCCAATGGCAGTCAGTTTTTTGCCTTATTCAGCCAATTTTGTTTTCCTAAGTGCCAATGGTGTAAGTCCAAATCGTTGCTTAAATCGATCAGAAAACCGAGATGGTGATTGATAACCACACTTTTCAGCAATGGTGCTTATTGGCAGGTGAGTAGTTTGTATAAGGTGTAAACCGTGACCCATTTTTGCCTGATCTTTGATCGCCTGAAGGCTGGTACCTTCAAATACTAGTCTTCGGCGTAATGTAGATTCACTCATGGCAAGTAGTTTACATAGACTTTCTGCACTTAATTCCTGAGCTAAATTTTCGCTGATAATACCGTGTAATTTATGACTTAACTTTGCATTGACTGCCAGAGATAAGACTTTTTTGTACCCCATGTAATACAACAATTGAATAATTTCTTCCCGCCGTAGGCACCACATTTCAGGTGGCGCAGAAGGTGACCACTCAATGAACTGATATAAACATTGTTGTAATTTTTGATTTACTTTTCCCACAACATATTTTTCGCTGTGAACAGTGTCAACTTGAAACCGTTTAAAATCTTGATGATCAAATTCAATGAGCAGAGAGAGATATTCATTTCCCTTAGGTATATTACGCATTGCTGTTTCAGGGCTGTCAGATAAAAAAATGAATTCACCAGAAGATAGAGCCAACTCACCACTTTTACCTATCTGTTTATGTCCTTTAAGTATCACGATAAGCAACGGTTTAAGAATCGGGACATTCAATAATCTTTGCTCTTTTACCGAACAATAAATAGAAAATGGCAAGTGAAGTGAGTTTTTTGTTACCTGTTTAACAGAGCTGATGAGATTATTCATAAGTAACTAAATATACTTTCCCGTGATTTTTTCAGTTTATCATAACAAGCAGTCCCCAGAGATACCACTTATGTTTGGCTGCTAATCTCTAGATAGTCTTGGCCGAGGTTATAAATCTATTTGCGGCCGTGTTGTTTGCTGATAGTGCTTTGGTGGTTAAAACGCTTGAACAAGCTTCAGCACGATTGAGAGACTAAACTCATCCAAAAAATACTACTTTGAATAAGACATATAGAAAGAAGTAATTACAATTATAATATTGCTGAAATAACAATATTGCTGACAGTCATCATATAGACACCGTTGGCTTTTTTCGCGGCGGTGAGTTGTAAACGGGCATCCATGTCAGTGACTTCTTGATACCCATAACCACTGGTGGTGGTGCCTGCGATGGGTCGACAGGCGCCATCGTAAGCATACTCGGTGACACCGCCGAGTGGATCGGTGGTTTTCATGACCTGCCCCATGCCACTATAGGTACGACTCATGGTCTCTTATATATAAGTCTGACTGTCTGTTATTGGTTTTAATAGAGCAACGAAAGACGTGTCCCACTAATCTTATATCAAAACCGGCGTGACCCCCATTGTTTGTTTTTCTGTCTTATGTTTATACTCTATTAGTCTAGAGAGTCAATTTTGAGGATAACTCTGTGTACTATTTACATTTTCACCATTCAATATTTTGATTTACCGAAGATGAATCTTTCCTTGATAAATACTCTTTATATCATTCTCTTTTCACAGAGTTTTTTCTTTGGCGTGTTTATGATATTTCAAAGGAAACTCTTTGTACTCGGCATTTTCTTCATCGCACTCGCCTCTCATATGTTATTAAACCTTGGCTATGAAAATGGATTACTAAAAGGTATTCCAAATGTTACTTTTGTTTGGGGTTTGCTTTACCCCCCAAGTTTATATTTTTATTTTAAAGAGATGCTCAACCGGGATTTCCAGTGGAACAGATACTGTGCATTACACTATCTGCCTTGGTTAATTCTGGAGATATTCATCTTAACGGGAGAAGATATCTATCGTTTATTACCATTCATCATGCCTCTTAGTATTCTTGGGTATTTAGGGTTTACCATAAAAGAAGTTTTCAAATTTAGACGTATCGCGCAATTAAATTATAGCCAGGATATTCAACCCATGGTTAACTGGGCAGTTGTAATTTTGGTGCTCTATTGCGGCATTATTGCTTTTGACTTGGTTAGGAGTCTATTGAATTTTATATGGCCAGAGTTCTCCGACAACTGGATGAATTCGATTCTTGTCTTATTGCTGTTAATACTGGTTAATCTGATGCTAGTCAAAAGATTAACTCAGCCTAAAATCTTCTCAGGCATTTCCGCACATGATGTTTTCTCTAATTCTCCAAGTTCTCGTGACAACAAACAACATCAAGCTCTTATGAAACGGTTAGAGGATTTAATGGCCATTGAGAAGCCTTATCTTAAAGCCAACATTGCTTTATCTGAGATTGCAGAAACTTTAGCGATTAGCGAGAAAAATCTTTCCGCGGCCATTAATGCTGAGTTGAAACAAAATTTTTCCGCATTCATTAATCATTTACGTGTAGAGGCTGCAAAGGACTTGTTGCTTATTAAAAATGATAATAAACGAAATATTACTGAAATATTCTATATGGTGGGTTTTAATTCAAAAGCCTCCTTTAACTTAATGTTCAAAAAATTTACCGGCTCAACCCCCTCTGAATACCGTAAAAATCACTAACTAACCTCAACTCCGGATAATTAAGTCTAAAAACAGGTTTATTTGGTCTAAGATTCCGATGTTGGACGATCTGAAGTCATTTAATTTGCATTATTGGCCACTGTTGTTTTTTAATCAGGATTTATCATGAAACTATTAGTATGGTCTAAACGTATTGCCTTTGGGGTTTTATCATTATTTGTTGTGTTATTGATTGTTGTTTTATTGTCGGTACCACTGAGTTATATCAATAGCCCCAACTTAAAAGTCACTCCCACCAGTCAATCGAGCTATATTCTCAACAATATACAAATTGTTGATATTTCAGGTAATCGAATAATTAGTGACAAAAGCTTATTGATTGAAGAGGGGAAGATTCAAGCCATAGATACTCTATCAAATTTAATCAAACCCGATATACAAGTTATAGATGGCAACAAGCGATATTTAACACCTGGCCTGGTCGATGCTCACGTTCATGTTTTTGACCCGCAAGATTTAGGACTCTATTTAAGCCATGGCATAACTTCTGTTAGAAACATGTCGGGGTTACCTGCTCATTTATCTTGGAAGCAAGCCCAAAGTAACAATGAATTTATGGGCTCTCGATTGATCACTACCAGTCCGGCATTGAATGCTGGAAACGATATTGGTCCATTCCATGAAAGAGTTGAATCACCAGAGCATGGACGCCAACTTGTGCAAAAATTCAAGCAACAAGGATTTGATGCGATCAAAGTATATTCTGGTCTTGATAAGGCCATGCTTAATGCCATTATGGAAGAGGCTCTTAAACTAGGCTTGCCGGTAACGGGACACCCTTCAGCACATGTAAAGTTTGGTGAGTTGCTTGCCATGCCCTATCAGTCACTTGAACACGTTGAAGAATTGTTCCAGATCCCCATGAACCACAAGCATGATGACAATGTTCTCAATACAATTTCTCAAGCGATTGTCGACAACAATAAAACCATTGTCACAACATTGGTCGCTTATCATAATATTTATCTTGCAAGTGAGGAAAATATTGCCTTTAAACAACGTATTAACTGGGATTATTTAACACCATTTACTGCTTTTGTAGGTGATAAACAATTATCGGACTACTGGCAAGTTCAAGATAACTCATGTGAAGTAAAAAAGATGGCGACTTTAAATTCGATAACCAAATCATTGTTTTCAAAAGGAGCGAAAATGGCTATTGGCACCGATACGGGGCCTGCGCTTACCATGCCAGGCTTATCATATCATGACGAATTGTCTTTATTAGTAAAAATGGGTATTGGTAATCAAAAGATTCTTCTTGCAGCAACTAAAAATGCCGCAGAATTATTGAATATTTCAGATGTGACAGGAACGATAACCCCTGGTACAAAGGCAGATTTATTACTGGTAGATGAAAATCCCCTAAAAAATATTGCTACTCTTCGCTATCCTTACGCTGTTATTGCAAATGGGCATTATCTCAATCAACAACAAATTTATTCTCTACAAAAACAAGGCAAACAGCATCATAGTTTTTATACGGTTATGGGTTGGTTATTAAATCATTTTTTCTAGAATTTTATTTTCTTAATGCAATAGACAATATTAATGACAGTCAGCTTATAGGCCTCAGAATAAATAAAACAGACAGCCAAATAATAGTCATTCTCTTACAAACTAAACCAACAAATGCCTATAACCATTTAGGGTTTTACACCTGGTAGTCATCCCAAGAATAGAGCAAAATAAAAACTCAGCTCAATTCAAGGAAGAATAAGATGACCATTGCGAGACGAAATATTGTCGACAGTCAAACGCTTGGCTTTTATCATTGCACTAATCGGTGTGTACCCAAAACGTTTTCCCTATAGGACCTACTTTTGGCACGGGGCAGGCCCTCAGACGAACGTTTCTTGGTGGCATTGACGAAGTCACTGGCAAAGATTTTTCTCATCGAAAAGACTGGCTAGAGCAACGAATGTTTGAGCTCTGCGAGTTATTCTCGGTGGATATTTATGCCTACGCTGTGATGGACAGTTTTTTGCCCCTGCAAAAACTGCATACATCACGTCCATGTGAATAATCGGTCAATCGATTGTTTATCCTAACAAAGCCGCTATCCCACAAAATATATCATCTTCTCTGCAGCGACTTAACTTACAACAAACCCATTGGCTCAAACAGATCGAAAACTATGGCAACAATTATTGTCACGTGGTCGATCCCATTGAGAAAATTAGAGAAAAAGCCAAACAACTCAAACAAAAATGGATGAAAGGTATTACCGCGGCCAA
>CAZOBX010000156.1:13706-14053 GCA_964578045.1 uncultured Kangiella sp.
AATCTGACTAGCTTAATTTCGATTATTTCCAAAATCTCGCCATTCCTAATCAGGAAGACTTTAGCTCGTTCACAACTGTGAATTTTCCTGAAAACACGCCTAAAACAAGCAACAACTTCATGTCAGCAAAAATAATATTTTGCATCGCTTCGGTTTATTGCTCTTTGACATTTTCACTCTTTATATTAATCTGCCTGTCTGTTATTAGTTCCTCTGGTATTAATCAATCAATCATTAAAATTTTCTTTGATTTAACCATTGATGTTGGGATTCACAAGCTCATCGCCAACCTACTTTAGCCAGACTTAACGAGTTATCATGACGACTTAATTTTGTAAATTATACAT
>CAZOBX010000157.1:0-10028 GCA_964578045.1 uncultured Kangiella sp.
ACACTCCGCATCTCGCGGATTTTTCAACCAAATCTGAAATTTTCATAGAAACCCTTAATTATTATAATTTTTATATTCACACCAACCGGTAAACGCCGAAAATTTGTACTTTTCAGCGTCAGCAATTTCAGATTCCCGAACTTTAATATATTTACATAAAAACAGTTATAACAATTGCGACAATTAGCTATCACATTTGCACCTTTTGCTAAAATTAAAAGATAAGGGAATTAAACACGCCTATATATTTCAACAGGTTAAAGAGTTATCCTGACGCTAACCTAAAATCAACAGTCTGTTCCGTTTGCTAGAGATTAGTGACACTGAAAATTATAATCGCCATTAGTTTGTTTCTTTAACCTGGCAACTCCCGAGCAAATCAAAAACCTATTTTGTCAATGCCTTATATTTTTATTGAGAAAAATCAATTTATTTCTAAATTTCTTATGTCAAATTTTTCATGTGTAGTATATTAGCGCCTCGAAAACGCTGGAATGCTTTGAACCATTACAATTTTATAATTGCAAAATTACCTTGTTGGATTCGTAGAGATAACTATGTGCGGAATAACTGGATACTTACACTTTGATAAATTAAATACAGTAAACAAAACCGTGCTGGAAAGCATGTGTCAGGCGCTGCATCATCGTGGTCCTGATGAACTTGGTTACTTTATTCAAGATGATGTTGGTTTTGGGTTTACCCGCTTGAGCATCAATGATTTGGATAATGGTCATCAACCTTTGTACAATGAGGATAGTAGTATCATTTTGGTGTGCAACGGTGAGATATTTAATCATCAAGAATTAAGGCTTAATTTAATTAAGAAGGGACACCATTTCCGAACAAAATGTGATATTGAAGTAATATTGCATCTTTATGAAGAGTATGGGGTTGATTGTCTAAAGCATTTAAATGGGCAGTTCGCATTTGCAATCTACGATCTCAAGCAACAAACGCTATTTTTGGCTAGAGATCATTTTGGTATTTTGCCTTTATTTTACTCAGTACAAAACCAACAACAATTCGTTTTTGCCTCTGAAATCAAATCAATTTTAGAGCATCCATCGATCACACGGGAAGTTGACCTCACAGGCCTTGATCAAATTCTCTCTTTTCCCGGACTGATTAGCCCCCAGACTATGTTTAAAGGAATTAAAAGCCTACCGGCAGGCCATTATATGATCGTCCAACAAGCACAAATAAAGTCTGAATGTTACTGGGACCTGGATTACCCGAAAATAGAAGAAGCCACTTACCCATACTCAGAACAGGACTACATCGAGCGACTGCGAGAATTATTGACTCAATCGGTTATTCGTAGGTTAAAGGCCGATGTTCCGGTGGGGTATTATTTAAGTGGTGGCATGGATTCTTCAATAATTGCAGCCATGATAGATTCAATTGATAACCACAATCCACGTCACTCATTTTCGATAGGTTTCACTGACCGAAAAATTGACGAGTCCAAGTTTCAGAACATGATGTTAAAACAAGTTCAATCAATTCATCACCAAATGAACCTTTGTACTGCCGATATTGCGCAAGATTTAAAGTCTGCAATTTACTACGCTGAGTGCCCACTCAAAGAAACATACAACACTGCCTCGTTAGCCTTGTCTCGATCTGTTCATTCCAATGGTATCAAGGCTGTTCTCTCGGGCGAAGGTGCTGATGAATTATTTGCCGGATACGTTGGCTATCGTTTTGATCAATTAAACAGTGTTCGTAATACCCGCTCAGCTATTTCTGATCAAGAGAGACAACTTCGTCTGAAGCTGTGGGGAGATGCTGATATTTTGTATGAACGCAATCTAGTGGAGCTTGGTGAGCAAAAGTCGGCATTATACTCTGAAGGCGTCCAATCCCAATTGTCACAATTTGATTGCCTTCAATTTGAAGTGGTTAACAATGACAAACTAAAAGATCGTCACATCGTTCACCAACGCTCCTATTTGGACTTCAAGCTACGGTTATCCGATCACCTATTGTCAGATCATGGTGACAGAATGGCTATGGCTAATTCTGTAGAGGTGCGCTATCCATTCTTGGATGTACCACTGGTTGAGTTTGCCAAAACCATTCCCCCTCACCTCAAAATCAATAATTTTAAAGAAAAATACATATTGAAGCAGATTGCTGCCGATTTAATTCCGCAAGAAATTATCAATCGTGATAAATTTGGTTTTGTTGCACCATCAAGTGCTGAATTGCTAAAATTGAATCTGAATTGGGTCAACGAATTATTATCATTTGATACGATAAAGAAGCAAGGCTATTTTAATCCTTACATAGTTGAAGAACTTAAGGTGAAATATCAGCAGCCCGGATTCAAACTAAAAGTTCCTTATGAAAGTGATATGTTGATCATTATATTGTCGTTCGGCATTTTTCTAGAACAATTTTCTATGCCCGATTTTTGATTGCAAAATAATCAACCGTTTAAAGCTAAAATAATCAGTTGGATTCGTGGAAAGAGTGCGCCAAGAGTTCAACTGATTATTCTAGGTTAAACGGTCTGAGGTTAATTATTTATAGAAACCCTTCACTTGTTATTTCAACCTTCTCTTGTTGATCTTTGACCAATTGTAGTGAAAATAATCGCTCAACGACTACAGCTATATGTTGAATGGTGGTGAGTTCAAATATATCCACGATAGAAACTTCTACACCCAATTGCTCACGAATTTCTGCCACCATCAGAATGGCAAGTAACGAATGACCTCCGATCTCAAAAAAGTCGACGCTAACACTGATTGATTCAGGATTAATATCAAGTAGCTGCGCCCAGATTAGCACCAGGGATTTTTCGAACTCTGATTGGGGTGCAACATATTGCCCTGGTAAATTGCTACCATCAGGCGCAGGCAACGCTTTTTTATCCACTTTGCCATTGGGCGTGAGCGGCATTTGCGGCAATATCATAAATGCCGCAGGGTACATATAATCGGGCAGGTTTTTTTGCAGGTTTTCACCAAGTTCGCTGACCAACTGATTTTCATCAACAACAGCGTCGTCGATTTTTGCTACCACATATGCCACCAGGCGCTTGTTGCCGGGTTCATCTGCTCTAGCCAACACCACCGCCGATTCCACCCTTTGATTTTTTAACAACTGACTTTCGATTTCGCCCAATTCTACCCGAAAGCCGCGAATTTTAACCTGGTTGTCTATTCGGCCTATGAACACCAGGTTACCATCTGGCAGATAGCGCACTAAATCGCCGGTTTTGTACAAACGATCACCAGGTTGGTCACTAAAAGGATGTTGAATAAATGTGTCAGCGGTTAATTCAGGTTGATTGAAATATCTTCGCGCCAAACCGACACCACCAAAGTGGAGTTCGCCCGGAACCCCAACAGGCACAGGTTGCTGATAACTATCGAGAATATAAACCTGCATATTTTGGATTGGACGACCAATTAGTGCAATTTCCTCACTGCAAGAAAAGTCGGCAACCACATGATAACTGGCGGTCATGGTACATTCAGTTGGTCCATATTGGTTAACAATTAATGTCTGCTCGCCAAAGACTTTTCTGGCTTTGCGGCATAATGACATCGGCAAGGCTTCTCCACTCACCAGGATCAGACGAAGAAAATTAGTTAATGATTGAGCGTTTTCGCTGTCAACCAGTGCTTTTAACAACGAAGGGACCACGCTCAAAAGTCCGTTAACCTGATGCGCCCTAATCATCGACATCAACGCCGCAGGTTCTTTAACCAAATAAGCGTCGACAATGATAACCTGTGCGCCTTTGGTCAGGGGCCCGATCAAATCCCGTACTGAAGCATCGAAAGACAGAGATGCCAATTGTAAAATTTTATCCTGCGGACTTAATGAAAAAACATCAGCCAGATAACTCAAATAGTTCACCACACCTTGATGAGCCGTCATCACGCCTTTGGGTTGACCTGTCGAACCGGAGGTGTAAATCACATAGGCCAGATTGTGTGGGTTTTGCTCAGCAGTTCGGGCAGGATTAGTGTTCGGATAAGGCTTTATTAATTGCTGATAGGTTTTATTATTTAACATTATAACATTAACCCAATCAGCAGGATTTAAGGAATTAATTAACCCGGTTTGAGTCAATAGATATTTTATCCCTGTTTCATTGATCATATAGTCAAGTCGCACTGTGGGCAATCCCGGATCTAAAGGGACATAAGCACCACCCGCTTTTAATATGGCCAAGATCCCTATTACCATTTCTAAAGAACGATCGACGCATATACCCACCAGGGATTCGGCATTGACCCCTTGCTCTCGAAGATAATGGGCTAATCGATTAGCCGCTTCATTTAGTTCTCGATAGGTCAGTTGTTGCGGCACACTTTGCTTATTAACCTCCTGCTCTCGCGCTTCAAACACCAGCGCAATGTTATCGGGCGTTTGCTCCGCTTGTGCTTGAAACAATTCATGAATGAGTTTGTCTTGTGGGTAATCGACTTGAGTATCATTCAACTCATGGATCAGGAAGTGCGCTTCGTCTTTTGAGAGCAGCGGTAAATCACACAGCTTTGATTCAGGCATTTCCGCTATACCCATTAACAGGCGATTTAAATGCTCGCTCAAGGTTTCAATATGCGATGGTGTAAACAGTGAGCTGTCATAAATCCAGCAAAAATCAACACCGTTGGGCGTCATTTGAGCACTGATGCTTAAATCGTACTTGGCAGCGGCTTCTGCACCAGCCAGTGGGATAAAGTTTACCCCGGGAAGTGTTAAATCACTTTGTTCATTAGTATTCATCCTGAACTCGATTTGAAATAACGGTGTGTGCAGCGTGCTGCGGGGTATTTTGCAATGCTCGATCAGCTGTTCAAAAGGAATGTCCTGATGGGCTTGTGCATCAATATTAACGGCACGGATATGGGCTAGATAATCAGCAAGATTGTCATATCTGGTATCGACCCGAAGTACCAGGTTGTTGATGAAAAAACCAATCAGAGGATCAAGTTCTGCCTGCAATCTGTTGGCCACCGGCGTGCCCACGACAATATCATGACTATTACTGTGTCGGGATAAAACCAGAGCCAATCCGGCATGCAACAACATAAAGGGCGTCAGCTGATAATCACTTGCAATTTGTTGCAGTCGCTGCGACAAATGTGCATCGAGTTGACTTCTCACCCTGGCCTCTTGCCCGGTCATCATTTCATGCCTTGGATAATCCAACTGAAGAGCATGAACGGCAGGCAGCCCTTCCAGCTGTTTTGTCCAATAGGTTAATTGTTGCTCTAACACTTCCCCAACCAGCCATTGCCTTTGCCAATAAGCATAATCGGCGTACTGAATTTCAAGTGGCGCTAATGGGTCGGGCTGACCTTCAATAATCGATTGGTACTGAATGACAAATTCTTTAAGTAACACCCCTATTGACCAACCGTCAGAGGCTATGTGGTGTAGGTTAAAAAGCAGAATATTTTTGCCGGGTTTATCTTGGGTAGAAAGATGAAGATAAGAAGCTCTCACCATTAAGCCCTGGCTGAGGTCAAACTTTTTAAGGCTGTCAGCAAGAACCAGAGCTTTCACTTTGGCCTGTTTCGCGGTTTCATTCAGTTGGGTTAAATCATGGCGGATGAGCTTAAATTCAAATTCAGATTGAATAACTTGTAAAGTTTGTTCACCTTCGGCTTTAAATACCGTTCGTAGTGTTTCATGGCGTTGTATAATGCGAGCTATCGCCTGTTCAGCAGCATCCACGTCAAAGTCACCTTCAACCTGCAAGGCCGTAGGCATATTATATTCAGCACTGCCCCCTTGTAGTTGATCAAGGACCCATAAGCGTTGCTGACCAAAAGAGCTAATAACAGGCTCGCCGGGTTGGCGTGCAACAGGCGTTATTGAATTTCTTAAACTTGTATTAAAACCTAAATCAATTTGCGCGGCCAATTCGCGGATTGTCGAGCTGTCAAAAATCTCTTTAATGGCTAGTTCTTGTCGCAACCGGGTTCGAATGTCTGCCACCAGTCGAATCGCCAATAATGAGTGACCGCCGAGTTGAAAGAAATTAGCCATCACACTAATCGAATCCGCATCCAACTTCAGTAACTTTGCCCAGATTTCGAGCAACACTTTTTCGCTGTCACTTTCAGGCGCTATGTATTCTCCTTGCTGTAAAGTGCCATCGGGCGCAGGTAGCATTTTTTTATTAATCTTGCCATTAGGAGTCAGTGGAAATTCATCCAGTATCACAAATGCCGATGGTCGCATATAATCAGGTAAAGTTTTTTCCAGACTTTCGCGCAGCTCGCTGACGAACTTTGTTTCATCTAAGGTTTCATTTGAAGAGTGGTCACCTGACCTTTCGCTTTCTTTAGCCACCACATAAGCGACCAGGCGTTTTTCATCTGGCTGGTCTTCTATCACTAAAACTAAACTGGAGATCACGTTATCACATTGTAATAACTGACTTTCTATTTCACCCAGTTCGATTCTAAAACCACGGATTTTAACCTGATCGTCTATTCGAGCGATAAACTCCAAGTTCCCATCCGGCAGGTAACGGACTAAATCACCCGTTTTATATAAACGAGCTGTTGGGTCATCACTAAAGGGATTTTGGGTAAATCTTTGTGCGGTTAATTCAGGCTGATTAAGATAACCGCGAGCTAACCCTGTACCGCCAATGTGAAGCTCTCCCACAGCGCCCATCGGCTTTAATTCACCCATGGTGCCCAATACATAAAGTTCGGTATTTTGAATTGCCCGACCTATGGGCACACCGGATAAAAACAAGTTTTCACTATTATATTTTTCTGGTACAACATATGAACTACACCCCACCACGGTCTCGGTCGGGCCATACTCATTAATAAAGGTGGCATTGGGCAATAATTCGCTTTGCCATTGTTGCAAACTCGCCAGATTAAAAACTTCTCCACCGACAACAATGCAATGTGACGTGTCCGAGAGGTTATGAGCAGGCTTTAGGTGTATCAGCGCATCCAGGTGGGCCGGCGTGATCTTAAACAAATGCGGTGTGTTATTGTGGAGTAGTCGGTCATACAGTAAACTCAAAGTCTCATCATTATCAGCCAATAATTCGACCGATTTACCTGTACATAAAGGTGTTAACAGTGAGGTTATTGTGGCATCAAAATATAAAGGAGAGCTGACAACAGAGCCAACAATAGTGTCATTTAAATACTGCCTCCTTGCATGGACTATATAGTTCAAAACACCTGCATGGTGAATCATGGCTCCTTTAGGCTGTCCGGTTGAGCCTGAAGTGTAAAGTACATAAAGACAATCATCTCCCGCTACCGCTACCTTTGGTTCATCACTGTTGAAGTCTTCCATCCAGTTGTCTGCGATTGCATCGTCCATCAGAAATATATCGGCATCTTCCAATGGGATACTTTCCATCAAACCCGATGACAGCAATATTAAGTTAACTTCTGCGTCATTGATAATAAACTCCAGACGCTTTTTCGGAAACTCCGGTGCTAACGGCACATAGGTAGCTCCTGTTTTCATAACCCCTAAAACAGCTATTAACTGCTCGATCGAACGGTCTAAATAAATACCCACTCGTACACCTTTTTCTATTCCTTCCTCGATTAAATAATGTGCCAGCCGATTTGCTCTTTCATTCAGTTCTCGATAAGTGAGTTGCTTCTTTTCAAACAACACCGCAATGTTATCTGGCGATTGTTTCGCCTGCACTTCAAACAATTCATGGATAAGTTTGCCTGTTGGATATTCTACTTTGGTGTCATTCAGCTTGTGTACCTGGTCGTAGATTTCGTCTTCTGAAAGCATTGGTAAATCAGATAGTTGGGATGCAGGGTTTTCTACTATTCCCGTTAATAAGCGTTGCATATGTTCATGCAACCTTTCTATAGTGCGTGAACTGAATAGTGACTTATTATATACCCAGGAAAGGTGTATGCCTTTATCCGAAACTTGAGCATTGATAGTCAAATCAAACCTGGCACTGATATCCGTACTACTAATCGGACTAAAACGAACCCCCGGTATGCTTAGCTCACTCTGTTCATTGGTACTACTCACGTTGAGCAGGATTTGGAACAATGGCGTATGTTGCGTACTACGTGACGTCTCACAGTGTTCCACCAGATGTTCAAAAGATACATCCTGATTCGCCTGTGCCTCTAAATTCACCTGCCTTACATGAGCTAAATAATCGCTCAGACATTCATGCTCGGTATTGGTCCTTAGCACTAAGGTGTTCATAAAAAATCCAATTAGCGGCTCCAGTTCTGCTTGCAACCGATTGGCGACCGGTGTGCCAATAACAATATCCTGACTATTGCTATGACGTGATAACACTAATCCTAAAATGGCATGCAGCAACATAAACACTGTCATATCATGGTCTCTTGCTATCTGTTGTAAGTTTTGACTCAATTCAGCCGACAACTGACCGTTGACCGCTGCTCCTTGATGACCTTTCACTACAGGTCGGGGGTAATCCAATTGTAAATCGTGGACTGCTGGCAATTCAGACAACTGCTGCCGCCAATAATTTAACTGACGGTCCAACATTTCTCCCGACAGCCACTCTCGTTGCCAGTGTGCATAGTCCGCATACTGAATCTCCAATGGTGCGAACGGGGTTGGTCTGCCTTCTAACACGGCCTGATACTGCTCAACAAACTCTTTAAGCAATATTCCAATAGACCAACCATCTGCAGCAATGTGGTGGATACTAAATAACAGAATTCCTTGCTGCTTTGCTCTCACTTCAGACAACTGAAGATAAGATGCCCGTACCATTAAATCCTTTTTTAAGTCAAACGCTTTTTGTCTATCCTCGCGAACGAGTTCATTCACTTTTTGTTTTTGTTTTTGCTCTTTTAATTCACGCAAATCAACACAGCGAAGCTGGAACTCAAACACATCTTGGATAAACTGCTGTGGCTCATCCTTGTTATTTATGAATACCGTTCTTAATGGTTCATGGCGCTCGATAATACGGGTAACAGCCTTCTCCGCCGCAGCAACATTAAACACTCCCTCAACATGCAAGGCTACTGGAATATTATATTCTGTGCTTCCTTCATTCATCTGGTCGATAAACCACAACCGCTGTTGAGCAAAAGAGAGTGGCAATTTATTACCAGGGTTCTGCCGCTTACTTATTACGTCAGTTTTAACCTCATTGCCCTGTTTCAATAACGCTATGATTTCGTGTTTAAAATGAGAAATCTGATCTTTAAGTTCTTGGGTTAACGTGCCTTTAGCTGATTTTAAAACCAACGAGTCATCTTTTAGTTGAAAACGAATACCTTGTTCATTAGCGTATAAAATTACCTTTGTTGCACTCATAATATTACCTCTTCATATTCATCACAGTCATTTTCGCTACTAACATTCATTTGACTAATTATTGCCAGCGATAAATCTGCAACAGTTGAATTTTCTAATGCTATTTTTATGGATAGTCGTATTGCCCAATGACGATTAATTTTTGCAACAACTCGAGTCAGTAATAACGAATCACCGCCTAACTCAAAAAAGTTGTCATGGATACCGATATCTTTGGTCCCTAAATGAAGTCTCCAAATTTCAGCCAGGTCGACCTCAATTTTGTAACTTGGTTTAACATAGTCAGTCGTCAGCATTGGCCTTTGATAAGTATTTGTTGTTTTGCTAGTCTCTTCTATATTGTTGGCTTGCAAAGTAACCTGTCTCTTTGATTTAATTCGTGCATTTATATCCCTGGTTGAAACAATGATTTGCGGGTTTGGATTGTGAAAAATCAGCTTAAAAATTTCCTTGCCTTCATCAATTTGAATAGCGTTTTTGAGGTGTTTTCTTTTGCTGACATCCATGCTGTCAGGAAGAGCATTATCTACTGCCATCCCTACTTCTGCCCATGTATCCCAATTAACCGAAATATACTGGGTTTGTGAATGAAATTGTAGGTACGAAAAAGCATCTTGAAAAGCATTAGCAGCACAATAATCATATTGTCCAACTCCACCAACCAACGAAGATAGTGATGAGAAATTAATAAAAAAATCCAATTGAGATGATTCAAGTGCGCTGGAGAGAAT
>CAZOBX010000157.1:10038-13976 GCA_964578045.1 uncultured Kangiella sp.
TGGCAGTACCAGTAATTTTCGGGGTGATGACTTTTCTCATCATTGCCGGCGTTTTCAGCGCAATAAGTCCTCCGCCCGCAATACCGGCGGCATGAATAAATCCATCCAGCTTACCGAACTTTTTGTTTATCTGCGCTATCACTTGCGTGACGTCGTCCACTAGGGCTATATCAGCTTGACAAACGGCTATATAAGCCCCACCTTCCTCTAATTTGCGTATTTTAAGGATTTTTTGGTAAATCTTATCTTGAGGATCATTTTCACTTAAATACTTATCCCATTGATCGTTGTGCGGAAAGGGAGAACGACTGATCAAGACAATTTTGGCTTGCACTGATTGTGCAAGAAATTCCGCCAAGGAAAATCCTATGCCACCGAGTCCTCCACTAATTGCATAAACCCCTTTTGATTTTAAAATCGAATCGGATTCTTCAAGTGCTGTCAATTTCACCGGTTCAATGGCTTGGTGCCATCTTCGATTTCTTCTATAACAAATGATGGACTCTTTGGTTGTTGATAATATTTCTGCGGTTAGTTGTTTAATTAACTGGTTTTGGGTGTTAACATCTTCAGTCGGTACGGCAAAGTCGATACTCTGGCATTTTATAGATGAATATTCATCCGAAATCACCTGGCAGATTGCCGTTATGGTGGATTTGTCTGGATGAATAACGTCACTATCGTCAAAAAACTGAACATTGTTGGATAGTATTTTTAGCTCAACCGGTTGATCAAATTCCTGTAACGCCAAAGCTTGGCAAAAAAACAACAGACTGTATAAATTATTGTTAAGTAAATTTTCATTAAATACCCAGGGGGCTGTTTTTTGAGAGCTGACATTCCAAGCATGTAAAATTAATTCAGGACGATTTTCTGAATGCCTTAACGCTGCCATCAATGCAGTATAATCATCCCTGTTGGCCGCATTCACATAGAAGACGTGACTATTTTCCTGGCGGTATTTTTCTGCCCTGTACACAGTGATAACTTCACAATTATTTTGCTTTAATTGCTCGCTGATTTGTTGACTTATTCCGGTGGCATCTGCAAAAACCAGGCAACAACGAACTTTATCCAGGGAAGTTTGCCTGGCCATGCCAATCCTGGTATTTTTCGATGCTTTCCATACGAGTTCATAAAACCAGTCGTCGATTCTTTTTATACGGGAGTGATAACCAGTCACCTCGCTCATTTTGTTTTTATCAATCCAATAACGTTGTCGGTCATAGGCATAAGTAGGCAGAATTATTCGATGACACTTGCCTTGCGGATAGAATTTTTGCCAATCTATAATCACGCCAACCGACCATAATCGACCGATCGTGTTTAATAAAAATGTTTTGTCATCCTGCACATCTTTTTTATGGCGAACAGTGGAAAATAGCGAAGACTTTATGCCTGGTTGATGCTGCCTGAACAGCGAGCTTAGAATTTTTCCGGGACCCACTTCCAAGAAGAGTTGATTTTTACTCACTAACAATGTATCCATCCCCTTGGCAAATTGAACCGTCATGCTTAAATGACGAACCCAATAATTGCAATCAGTTGCTTCATCTCTGGTGATTAAGTCGCCTGTAATATTGGAGACAAAAGGCAGTTCCGGCGGTTTCATTTTGATCGTGTTAAGCAAAGCATAAAAGTCATCCAAAATAGGATCCATCATGCTTGAATGAAAAGCGTGGGATGTTTCCAATTGGTTACTCTCAACCCCTTGGGCGGTTAACTTTTGTTGTAAAATGTCGATGGATTGAAGAGTCCCTGAGGCCACACAACTGTCTACGCCATTTACCGCGGCTAATGAGCAACCACTCTTTTCAAGTAATGGTTGTATCATCGTTTGACTGCCAGCAACCGATAACATGGCACCTCTATCAACACTTTGCATTAATCGCCCTCGAGCAGCGACCAGTTTCAATGCATCTTCCAGGCTAAATACACCTGCAATACAGGCTGCTACATATTCCCCCAAACTATGCCCAATCATCACCGATGGTGTGACTCCCCAAGACATCAAAAGGGTCGCCAACGAGTACTCAAATGAAAACAGCAATGGTTGGGTAATATAAGTTTCAGTAATGCATTGTGGTTGAGTTTGGGTATTTTGCGCTGGATATATAACTTGACAAATATCGATACCCAAATCCGGAAATAAAATTTTGGCACATTTCTCTAAAGTTTCCTTAAATACAGGCATCTGTTGATAAAGACCTTTCGCCATACCAACATATTGACATCCTTGTCCAGGAAACATGAACGTGATTTGTTTGGTCCTTTGACTTTTATTTTGATGCGCTTGATTACCTGAAGGTAATTTAATCTCCAGAGCTTTTAGTAAGCTGTTGGTATCACTGCAAACAAAAAAACTGCGATGATTATGGCTTTGTCTACCAACGGCTAAAGTATGTGCTATATCTACAATAGATTGATCTTTAACTTGATTTAAATGTGTTGCCAATTTATCCCGGTTTGATTGCAAAGAACTAGCTGTTTTTGCAGATAAGAGAATTAATTGCGCACCCTCTTTTACATTATCATCGACCCTGCTAGATATCTTCTCAGGCGCTTCTTCTAAGACAACATGCGCATTGGTTCCACCTATGCCAAAAGAACTCACCCCTGCTCGACGTGGACTGTCTCCTGATTTCCATTCTGTCAGAGACCTGTTGACATAAAAAGGGCTGTTCTCGAAGTTAATGTGAGGATTAGCTCGTACATAGTGGAGGCTCTTTGGTATGGTCTTATTTTTTAGAATTTGGATTGTTTTGATTAACCCTGCGATCCCGGCCGCTGAGTCGAGGTGTCCAATATTTGGCTTTACCGAGCCAATTGCGCAAAATTGTTGCTTGGATGTTGTTAAGAAGGCACGGGTTAGCGCGGCAATCTCAATAGGATCACCTAATTTTGTTGCGGTACCATGAGCCTCAATATAACCAATGGTTTCAGGATCTACCCGTGCCTTATGTAGTGCGCTTTGAATTGCTTTGGCCTGACCTACAACACTCGGTGCGGTATACCCCACCTTATCAGCACCATCGTTATTGACCGCCGTTCCTTTAATGACAGCATGTATTGGATCACCATCTGTCAAAGCATCCGCCAATCGCTTTAACAAAACAACCCCGGCACCACTGCCACTGCGAATGCCGTTAGCTTTTTCATCAAAGGCGCGGCATCGTCCATCAAAAGACTTGATTCCACCTTCTTCAGCTATCATCCCCGATGGCTCAAGTAAACTGATGGACGCCCCACCGGCCAATGCCATATCACTCGAACCATCTAACAAGCTGATACACGCTTGGTGAACAGCCACTAAAGATGTCGAGCAGGCCGTACTAATATTAATGCTAGGCCCCGTTAAATCAAACTTATGTGATATTCGGGTCGACGCGAAATCTTTACTATTGCCCATCTTAAGAGCCGTAATGCCAACATTTTCTATCAAGTCAGGTTGTGAAATTAAATTTTCAAAAAAATAGTGACTATCACCGACCCCTACAAATACACCTATGTGGCCAGCATCTTCTCGACTACCATAGCCCCCTTGCTCTAATGCATCGTTGACACATTCAAATAACAAGCGTTGTTGTGGATCCATGATTTCCACTTCTCTTGGCGTAAACTCAAAGTAATCAGCGTCAAAAAGATCGATATCCTCCAAAATCACGCCTGATTTCACATAGTTAGGTTGTTCGATTTGTGCTTGAGTGGCTCCCGAAAGTAATAACTCTTTGTCTGAAAATTCCTGAATGGACTCTTTCCCCTGACAGAGATTATTCCAAAATTCATCTGGGTCCTTAGCATCAGGAAAGCGGCACGCCATGCCAACAATTGCAATATCAGTGGAATAAGCGGTTTGGCTTACTACTCTGCTCTTTTTGTCTAGCTTTTCTTTATCCGACTCGCTCGTTTTACTTAAAAATCGCGCCAGATCATTAATC
>CAZOBX010000158.1:0-2959 GCA_964578045.1 uncultured Kangiella sp.
TTTGGGTCTTCCCTGCGAGTGATGCCTTGTTCAAGTTTCCTGGCTGAACACTGAAACGAGCATCTTGAGGTGGAACGGGTATAAGTGCTATTTCACCAACAAAAACAGTCAATTGCAAACAAAAAATATTAAATAATAATTGTCACTTTATCAAAAATGTCTGTATAATCCCGCTTTGGCTGTATCAGCCCTTCTCGAAACGGTGAAAATTACCATGCGAATCACTCAAGAAGCCCTCACGTTTGATGATGTTCTACTTCTTCCTGCCCATTCTCAAGTCCTGCCAAATGCGGTCGATCTGCAAACCCGGATCACTCGAGACATCGTACTGAATATCCCATTGGTCTCTGCTGCCATGGATACTGTGACTGAATCGAGTCTGGCGATTGCCATAGCACAAGAAGGTGGTATGGGCTTTATCCATAAAAATATGGATATTGATAGCCAAGCGGCGGAAGTTCTTAAAGTTAAGAAATTTGAAAGTGGTGTGGTCTCCGACCCAATAACCGTTACACCGGATACGACCATCGGCCAGCTTAAAGAATTGACCTCAATGCATGGTATTTCAGGCCTGCCAGTGGTTCAGGACGGTGAACTCCTTGGCATAGTCACTAGCCGTGATATTCGTTTTGAATCACAACTTGACCAACCAATCACTAAGGTGATGACCACTAAAGAAAAATTGGTGACGGTCACAGAAAGCGCCAGTCCCGACGATGTTCTGTATTTGATGCACCAGCATCGTATTGAAAAAGTGCTGATGGTTGATGATGATTTTCATCTGACTGGAATGTACACCGTTAAAGATATTCAAAAAGCTGAAGATAAACCCAATGCTTGTAAAGACAGCTTGGGGCATTTGCGTGTTGGCGCTGCGGTAGGTACTGGGCCCGATACCGAAGATCGGGTAGCCGCTTTAGTAAAAGCTGGAGTCGATATTATTTTAGTGGATACTTCTCACGGTCATTCACAAGGGGTACTCGATAAAGTTAAGTGGGTTAAAAAACATTATCCAGAGATTCAGGTGATTGGCGGCAATATTGCTACCGGTCAAGGTGCCAAAGACTTGGTGGCTGCCGGTGCTGATGGAGTTAAAGTTGGTATTGGGCCTGGTTCAATTTGTACTACCCGGATAGTGACCGGAGTTGGTGTTCCACAAATCTCGGCAGTTAACAATGTCGCTAAAGCCTTAGAAGGTACTGGTGTTCCACTAATCGCTGACGGAGGTATTCGCTATTCCGGCGATTTATGTAAAGCTTTGGCGGCTGGCGCATATTCAATTATGGTCGGTTCTATGTTTGCTGGTACTGAAGAAGCACCGGGTGAAGTCGAACTCTATCAGGGTCGTTCATATAAGTCCTATCGCGGTATGGGATCATTGGCGGCGATGGCGCAAAAACATGGCTCTGGAGATCGTTATTTTCAATCGAATAATGCCGCTGATAAATTAGTACCAGAAGGGATCGAAGGTCGAGTCGCCTACAAAGGCGTATTAAATGCCATTATTCATCAAATGTTAGGCGGTTTGCGTTCATCGATGGGCTTAACCGGTTGTAAAGACATGCTAACTTATCGCACTGAAACGGAATTTGTCAAAGTGACTGCGGCTGGAATGGCAGAGAGCCATGTGCATGATGTGCAGATCACCAAAGAAGCGCCTAATTATCAGGTTAAGAAATAGGTCCGAAGCAATTCTAAAAGTCTTTATTGCGAAAAATAAAGAGTAAAACTAAAAAAGACGAAAGATAAGATTTTTTTACCACGGACGCACAGAGAGACGAAGGAAAGATCAATCGCTATTTTTTCTCCGCTACTCCGTGCGTCCGTGGTGAATCAATCTTTTGTTTTTTTTCTTTTAATTCATCTTAAGGTTTAATCACATGTCCACAGACATTCATTTCCAAAAAATTCTCATTCTAGATTTCGGTTCTCAATACACTCAGTTAATTGCTCGCAGAGTTCGTGAACTGGGAGTGTATTGTGAACTTTATCCTTTCGATCTAGATGACAAGTATATCCATAATTTCAAACCGGACGGAGTGATTTTATCCGGCGGTCCTGAAAGTGTGATAGGCGATAATACGCCAAGAGCCAATGAACTCATTTTCGGACTAGGAGTTCCGGTGTTAGGCATTTGTTATGGAATGCAAACCATGGCCCATCAATTGGGCGGTAAAGTTGCCAGTTCCAACAAAAAAGAATTTGGTTACGCCAAAGTGCGTCATGCGGCTAAATCTGTCTTACTTGAAGGAATCGAAGATCATTCTGAAGACGGCAAAGGTGTTCTCGATGTGTGGATGAGTCACGGCGACAAGGTGATTGAATTGCCTGAAAATTTTGTCGCCATTGGCGAATCAGATAATGCACCACTTGCTGCCATGGCTAATGAAGAGAAAAAATTCTACGGGGTACAATTTCATCCTGAAGTCACTCATACCCATCAGGGCGGGCGAATACTAGAAAGATTTGTATCCGATATTTGCGGATGTGAAAAATTATGGACTGCTGACAGTATCATCGAAAATGCCATTGCTGAAATTAAACAAAAAGTGGGGGATGATGAAGTTATTTTGGGTCTTTCTGGTGGCGTTGATTCTTCAGTCACAGCAATGTTGCTACATCGGGCAATTGGTTCACAGTTGACCTGTGTGTTTGTTGACAATGGTTTGCTGCGACTCAATGAAGGGCAGCAGGTGATGGATATGTTTGATGCTGATTTTGGTTTAAACGTGATAAAAGTAGATGCTGAAGATCAATTCCTTAACGCACTAAAGGACGAAGTCGATCCGGAAGCCAAACGAAAAATTATCGGTAGAGAATTTATCAATGTTTTTCAAAGCGAATCAGAAAAAAGAGTTAATGCCAAATGGTTAGCGCAAGGCACAATTTATCCAGATGTGATTGAATCGGCAGGTGCTAAGACTGGTAAAGGGCATGTGATTAAATCTCACCATAACGT
>CAZOBX010000158.1:2969-13716 GCA_964578045.1 uncultured Kangiella sp.
ATAACGTCGGCGGTCTGCCAAAAGATATGAAGTTAAAACTGGTTGAGCCTTTACGTGAATTATTTAAAGATGAAGTCAGAAAAATTGGGTTAGAATTAGGATTACCTTACGACATGTTATATCGCCATCCGTTTCCAGGCCCTGGTTTAGGCGTAAGAATTTTAGGTGAAGTGAAAAAAGAATTTGCCGATCTTTTAAGACTTGCCGATAACATTTTTATCGAAGAATTATATAACTACGATCTATATCACAAAACCTCGCAAGCTTTCGCGGTTTTTCTACCTGTAAAATCCGTTGGCGTGATGGGAGATGCTCGTAAATACGATTATGTAATTGCCCTAAGAGCAGTTGAAACCATTGATTTTATGACGGCTCGATGGGCGCATTTGCCCTATGACTTTTTAGAGCACGTATCGGGGCGGATTATTAATGAAATTGATGGAATATCTCGAGTGACTTATGATATTTCATCGAAGCCACCTGCTACGATTGAGTGGGAATAGGAAATAAATTCAAAAGATTATTCACCACGGAGACACGGAGGAAAGACTATTTGGAATAGAAAAGAAAATACCGGCCAAGTCATTTTGGTGAGTTTTTTTGACTAAGAATGATTTGTTTTTTCTCCGTTTCTCCGTGGTGAATGGGTTTTAGTCTTTTTCTTTTGATTGTTATTCTTGGGATACTATGCAAGATCACCTATACTGGATGCAAAAAGCACTAACGCTTGCTGAAAAAGCCGAAGCCTCAGGCGAAGTTCCGGTTGGTGCGATTCTGGTCAAAGACGATCAAATCATCGGCCAAGGTTTCAATCAATCTATTCTCAATCATGATCCCTCCGCCCACGCTGAAATTATTGCATTAAGAGAAGCTGGTCAATTGATCAAGAACTATCGGCTGGTCGACAGCACTATGTACGTCACGCTGGAGCCTTGTGCAATGTGTGCAATGGCAATGGTTCATGCCAGAGTCAGAGCCATCGTATACGCCACAGAAGAGCCGAGAACAGGGGCTGGCGGAAGTCTGTATCAGTTATTGCAACATTCAGGTCATAATCATCAGATCGAAATAGTTGAAGGGGTTCTTAAACAACAAAGTGCGAATATGCTGAAGGCTTTTTTCAAGTCGAGGAGAAAGTGATAACGCAAGATATTTTTGTTTTTGCTAAAGGAGCGCGCCGATCTTTGTTTCCTTTACTTTTTCTAGCTTTGATTTCCATGCGAGCGAAATCGATGTCTTTTATTCGTAAACGATGGCATTCCACTTTGTGTAAACCCGTACCATAACAAAGTAAGGCGATCAATTTTGGCAAACCGTTAAATTTATTAAGAAAGTTTAATATTTCTTTTACAGATAATACAACGGGGATGCGCTTAATTTTCGGTAGACAAAACATAATTAAGAGAACGCAATACAATTCGAAATTGAATGAGTAGTTTTGGTTTTTGCATGATACTTGCTCCATTTTCACTCACTCCAAAGTACTAGCTATATAAGTAGTTTCGTCAAGTGAAATCTGTATATGTTCACTAGATGTCGATTTTTGCGGTTGCATTTGAAAAACAGTCGTGTAATATATTGATTTTAAAAGAAAAATAATCGTTTGGTCAAAATGCAAAGTTGTATATGTGTTTTTACTGAACATAATCAGCGTTATGCCTATAGGATTGATATCTAGTGATACAGAAAGAAGAACAAACCTACCGAGAAACGCATTTGCGGAGTATAGTAAAAGCATTTTCATGGCGTTTTGTCTCAACATGCACAACTTTTGCGATCGTATACATAGTAACAGGCGAACTTTCACTTGCTACTTCAATTGCTGGAGTGGAGGTAGTGATAAAAATGATACTCTATTATTTTCATGAGAGAGCTTGGCAACTGTTACCACGAGGACGTATTAGGGAATTTCTAAAAAAGAAAAAAGCATAACAAATGTTAGAATTTGATTTGGCGAAAAGATGCAAACAAATTAAAAAAACGTTAAAACTACTATGAGCTCCCTTAAACCACTAACATAGAGCATGTCGGAGCGTAAAATCAGTTTAATTGGCCTCTTTGATTAACCAAATTAATAAAAATTGTCTAACCCCAAAAATAACAGGTAAAAAATCAGCACACGAAAAAACTATAGGTAGAAAACAATATGATTTCAAAACTTCCAGGAAAATCGTCTTTCATCCTCTTTTGGTTAGTCTGTTTTTCCGCTTTATTATCCGCGCAAGAAAATCAGATATGGGGAAATTTGGTTAAAGGGAAATACAATATTGGATTTACTAGCTATTATCACTACGATGTTTCTCGTCCGCCGCTTTACGAACAGCGATTGTTATCTTCAAGTCAAAAGGTAGGTAGACCAATACCAATCAATGTCTGGTATCCAAGTACTCAGAAAGGCAATCTTATTTCTATGCTTGATTATTTCAAGCTGACCACTCGCGAAGTGGATTTCCAAAAAGATATTAACCAATTGGACGAAATAATTAAACTTGTTCAGCAAGAACAAACAAACTCTCACGGTGTGGAGCTGAATACAGCGGGGCTGAGATCATTTTTAGAAACCAATCCTCTGATGAAAGCTTCGGTTGACATCGGTCCGGCAGATGGAAAATTCCCACTGATTATTATTGGTCCTGAAACTGCATTCAAATGGAGTTTGATGGCAGAGTATTTAGCCAGTTATGGATACGTTGTTGTGACAACGCCTATGACGGGTTCAACAGAAAAATTGCCTGATTTTGAACGTACACTTTTTGAAAAAGAGAGCTTTGTTAAAGCCGATGATGCTTCTATCAGTGATCTTCAATTTACTTTAGCCAAAGTTAAAGAGTTACCTTATGTCGACAATACTCAAATCGGATTGCTTGGCTACTCGAGTAATATTAGTCATGGTATAGGCTTAATAAGTAAAGGACTCAAATTTGACGCCATTGTAAGCCTGGAAGGAGCAATTGGCGGCTTTTTAGGCGGAGAAGTTTTGAGTATGCTTCCCTATCATTCGCCTTATAAAATTAAGCAACCCTTATTGCATATTTATAATCCGGCTTTCGGCTATGATGATTACTGGGTGAAGCAATATAAATACGCAGATAGAATGCTGATCGCAACCTATGATATACGTCATGAGCATCTAACAACCTATGGTGCGCTTAATAAATTGATACCCGGCATCTCTGGTTCAACGAATCACTCTCCAGAGTTGGCTTTGAAAACAGCCTACGCTTATACTTTGAATTTTTTTAATTATCATTTAAAAGGTTCGAAAAAAGCACAGGAGTTTTTGCAAAGATCATTAGTGGAAAACAAAGTCGCTGAAGAATTCCAGCAAGGTGTTGACACCAAATACCTTGGAATACAAAGACTAGCGGCGATGAAAACTTATGATGAATATGAACTTAATACATTCTATCGAGATGCTGATTTTAATAAAATACAAAGGCTTTATGAAAAACTATCGACAGTTAATCCACAGCCATTCTCAAAAAGTACTTTTTTCAATTTTGGGCGATTTTTAAAATCAACTGAAGAGAAAGAAATTTGGTATTCAAATTACGTTGCAAGCTACCCCAATTTTAGTGAGCCTTATTTTTTACTTGGTCAAGAAAAGCAGAGGCTCAAAAAGAAAATAGAAGCCATTAACAATTATGAAACTGCTTTAGCCTTATTTGATAAAACTGATCATATTCTTCTGGAAAATATTTTTTCTCGGGTCATTAAAAGAAGATTACTGAAATTAAAACAATAGCTTTTAGAAGGCGATTATTACAGAATGTAGAGACCGAGTTTTAGCTGAAATTGCACTAAACTCAACTATAATTTTTACTATGTGTTGCACAGCTCCTAACTGGAGCTGCGCCATTTAACAATAATCTCTCAATTACTTGTAGAAATACTCTAAGCCAGTTGTTTTACAATGGCTTTACCGACGGCTTGTGCACTGCCAGGGTTTTGACCGGTGATTAGTCGTTCATCTTCAATCACAAATTCGCCCCAAGGTTGAACCTTGCTAAAACGAGCGGCAGTTCGAGCTAACGAGTCTTCTAATAAAAACGGAATTTTATCAATCGTGCCGTAATCGACTTCTTCTTCACGGGTGAAACAGGTGACCGATTTATTCGCAATTAACTTTTCGCCATTGCTTAAAGTGATCGGCAACAATCCGGCTGGACCATGACATACCGCAGCAATTATGCCGCCATTTTCATAGTGTTGCGCGCTTAATTTTGCTACTGCTTCATTGCTTGCAAGATCTGATAACAAACCAAATCCACCGGGGTAATAGATTGCCGAATAATCGTTAATGTTAATTTGTGATGCTCTAATGGTATTATTGACACGGCTCTGGAAATTCTCATCTGCAATGATTCTACTGTTAATCTCATCGTCTTCAATGTCTGTACCATAAAGTGGTACTTGTCCGCCGTTAATGGAAACCAGGTCATAATCTAACCCGGCATTGAGCATCTCATGTAACGCATGAGTTAGCTCGGGGCTAAAAGTACCGTTGGCTTCATCGGTATTGCCTAATGTGGCATGGTTGGTCAGTAGAATAAGAACTTTTTTCATGATTGTTTGATCCTGTTTTTAAAGTAAGTATATTATAGTTTCTTTTTCATATTGTGATAATATGCTGTATATGCAAATTACTATTGCTGTATAGCAATAATGGATGTCAGATCATGGATAGCTTTGAGGGAATTATCGAGTTTATTGCGGTAGCTGAGAGCTACGGCTTTTCAGCGGCAGCTCGTCAGTTAGGCAGTTCGACTAGCCATGTTAGCCGACAGATAGCCCGTTTAGAAAAGCGCTTAGGTAGTTCTCTATTTGCTCGCACTACTCGCTCAGTCAGCTTAACTCAAGCAGGAGAAGTGTATTATCAACAATGCAGAGACCTTCTCAACGGCTTACAGCAAGCAAACGAACAGCTCAGTGATCAACAGCTACAACTCAGCGGTACATTACGAGTCAGTGCCGCAGGTACTTTCGCCGAGAAATATATCGCGCCGGTATTAATTGAGTTTGCTGCTCTACATCCAGGATTGTCTATCCATATGGATTTTAATAGTCGTATGGTTAATTTTGTTGAGGATGGCATAGACTTCGCGATCCGTTTTGGGCAATTAAAAGATTCAGGACTTGTCGCGCGTAAACTGGCCGACCGCAATTTGATGGCAGTTGCGAGTCCGCAATATCTAAAGCAGCATGGCTTACCCAAGCATCCAAAAGAGCTGGTGAAACACAGCTGCATAATTTCAAACAATGACCATTGGTTGTTTAATGACAATGACACACAACTGAAGGTTAAAGTACAAGGATGGTGGCGCAGCAACAATGCTTCGTCCATTATAAAAGCCTGTGAGCAAAACCTGGGTATCGCTTATCTACCCAAAAGTAGTTTTACCGAATCCGTAGCGCAGGGTAAATTAATTCCCATCTTAGAGTCTTATTGGAATAACGGCATGACCAGTTGGATCGTTTATCAAAATCGACGATTCCTACCTGTGCGAGCGAAGCTAGCGATCGAATTTTTATTAGATCGCTTTAATAGCTGGCAAGAATAAAACTCATTAAGCACTTTTTTCAAAGAAGGTTATTCGGACTTTATCATTTCTCAATGTCTATATGAAGAGCTACAGTAAGGAAACCTGGACTAAGATGTGAATGATCACAAAGTTGTTGTTCAATCACTTTGCTTTAATAGCGTGTTATGCCTGAATGACCCAGTCACGCCCTGAGTTAGTTGGTCGATCGTTTTAATCTGAGCGGTACTTTATAATTTTATGAATAAAGCTTTCTAGAGGTAAAATTAAAAAATTCTGAAGCTAGCGAAGTTCAGCTTCTTCAAGTAATTTACAAACATTTTTGATGCCTTCATCATCCAGTGGTTTGCGCCAGTCGAAGCTATTGATAAATCGTTTGGTATTACAAATTTGAGGACTTCCAATTTCCGATGCCGGTAAAAAACCGGTACTGCTCGCTAGCGATACACGTTTATTACCAACGTCCAATGCCCACATACCCAAAATCAAATGCATAATTTCGGTATCCATATCTTCCGGTCCACTCAGTTCTCCACTTTCAACTGACTGTTTCAAGACACCAAAAAGGTATTCGCCAATTTCTCGGCACGCATGTTGCATGCGGCCCACCCACGCTGGCGAGCCTCGGCTGATAATGGCGTCATTGCCCACCAACATATCCAGCTGGGTGTCGAAAGGGTAAAGGTTAGTTTTTCGGGTATCAACTAAACTCATTGCGATTAACTTCTCCGGTGTGGTTGCAGAAAATTGAGTTAACTTTTCATGAGTTAACTTTTTTTCCACCGCAAGTTCACGCTGTAATAACATCACATCCAGCGCAATCAATACATCTTCTTTGCTCTGCACATGTTTGTAAATCGAGCCCATCGAGATACCGGCAGTTTTTGCGATAGCCGACATTGTAAATCCCATTAAAGAGCTTTGCTCAATGACTTCGGCAGCGGCTTTTAGTATTAATGACTCTTGCTCTGCAGGTGAAAATCTTGGTGCTGATGGCATATAAATAATAACTCTTGGGACTAATTTAGGACAGTAAAGATGTTATTCAGCGCAGCTAAAAAAGTCAATCATTGGAGGTTAAATCGATGAATTTAGCTACTATCTTTAAGCCTCAATGAAGTTATCTCACAGATTGAGAATAATTCTTTGGCTTATTATTCGCTTGACATAATCCTTTTCACGAATTAGGGTAACGGTATTCGAATAATATTCGAATACCGTTCATACAACAATGCTGCGCATTTTACTCTCATCGTTGAGCCCATTATTTACAAAAACATTTTTAAGTTGGAAAATTAATTTATGACTGAGTTTCGTTCGGAACTGTCACCAGGCCACATTATTGTATTGGTAGAAAACATCAAAACTAGCGTTTCATTTTATCAATCTATTGGTCTTCAGCCATACATGCAGCTGGAAACGCTAGCAATAATTGAGTTACGTGGTGGTACACATTTGATCATAGCGGAGCAAGGGTCACAAGCCACTCAGGGTCTAACTCCTTCTCGTTATGGTGGCCAGAAAAAAGATAAAAACGAAAATTTTGATTTCATGATTAAAGGTCATACACAACATGATTTAGACCAATTCAGGACTTCAATTGTTGCAAAAGGTGTCGCAGTAACTGAGATACAGGAAGCCGATTTTAGTCACTTTACTTGCTCGCTAACTGACCCCGATGGCAACAATATCTTTATCTACACAAGCCATGAAATTAAATACATGAGCTAGGGCTAAGAACAGACAAAGTAGCAACATTGGATGATTAATGTTGTAAATGATTATTTTTTTAAAAACGAAATATAGAACAAGAGGTAGATTATGAAACGATTTTGGTTGGATACTATACTACAGCGGCCCTGGCTGACGCTGTTCGTGGGCATTTTACTTATTATGGCAGCTGGGATGGGTGGGCAAAACCTGTATTACCGTGCTGACTATAAAGTGTTTTTTGCGGACGATAATCAGCAACTGGTCGATTTTGAGGAAATGCAACGTGTGTTTAGCAAAAACGAAAATGCCAGCATCATTATTGCGCCGGCATCCGGAGATGTATTCAACAAGAACACCCTGTCACTGATCAAAGAGATGACCGATGAAGCCTGGCAAACGCCTTTTTCTACACGGGTTGACTCTATCACCAATTTCCAGCATACCCGTGCAGAAGAAGATGATCTTATTGTCGAGGATTTGATCTATAAATTAGAACTTATTAATGATGAAACTATTGAATATGCCAAAAAAATAGCCTTGTCAGAGCCTAATTTAAGGCGCAGCTTAATATCTGATACAGGACATGTGGCAGTGATCAATGTGACAGTCAATTTACCTAGCGGTGATACAAAAGAAGGTGCTTATGAAGCTTCTGTTGCAATCACTGAAGTTACTGGTTACTTGAATGCCATGACCGAAAGATACAAAGGCAAATATCCCGAACATGACTTTTATCATACTGGCGTAGTCTATATGAATGATGCATTTTCTTCGGCTGCCTTGAAAGATTCGGCGTCTTTGTTGCCCCTGATGTTTGCTGCCATTGTTCTGGTATTGTGGATATTATTGCGCTCGTTTACAGGGACACTTGCGACAGTTATCGTCATTATTGCAACCATTGCTTCAACCATGGGATTAGCAGGTTGGATGGGCTTTTACATCAGTACTGCAACAGCCAATGTGCCAATTATGATAATGACGCTGGCGGTGGCAGATTGTGTTCATGTTATATCTTCAATGCTGTTTGCGTTACGTGAAGGAAAAAGCAAGGACGAAGCGCTACTTTACAGCATGCAACTAAACATGATGCCTATCTGTATCACTAGTGCCACCACGGCTATCGGCTTTCTTACACTTAACTTTGCTGATGTACCGGTGATTGCGGATATGGGTAACCTGACCGCTATGGGGGTGGTGATAGCTTGTATTTTTTCGATGACAATATTACCCGCATTATTACGAATTTTGCCGATGCGAGTGGACAAAGTTGCCCGCCAGAAGGACGGCCCAATTGAACAATTGGGTGAATGGGTGATTACCCAGCATAAACGTTTGTTACCTGTTTCACTTTTGATTATAGCAGTGATGGTCAGTTTTACCTTTAACAACAAACTAAATGATGTTGCTACCGACTATTTCGATAAAAGCACCTCATTTCGCCAGTCGACTGACTTCCAACAGGAAAACGTCAGTGGCATGCTGAATATTGACTTCGCCTTGTTCAGCCAACAAGGGTCAGCGTTGAGTAAACCTGAGATGCTTAATTTGGTGGGGCAATTCAGCGATTGGTTATTGCAACAACCGGAAGTGGACCATGTGGCAACCATCGCTGATACTTTCAAGCGGTTGAACAAAAATTTGCATAACGATGACGAGGCTTATTATAAATTACCACAAAATCAGGAACTAGCGGCTCAGTATCTGTTGTTATATGAAATGTCACTGCCTTATGGACTGGATTTGAATAACCAATTAAATGTCGACAAGACAGGTACCCGTATTACCGCCACCATGAAGAATCTGGGCAGCAAAGAATTTACCGAGTTTGAAGTGAGGGCTCGCAACTGGATGGATGCCAACTCAACTTCGATTACTTTCATGGCCTCAAGCCCAGGCCTGATGTTCGCTCATATTGGTGAGAAAAATATGGGCAGTCTATTGCAAGGCGCAATAGTGGCTCTGGTATTGATCTCCGGATTGTTGGTATATGCCTTGCGCTCATGGCGAATGGGGGTCATTAGCCTGGTGCCTAACATGCTGCCGGCCGGTATCGGTTTTGGTATTTGGGCCTTGATTTCAGGTGAAATTAACATGGGCCTGTCGATAGTACTCAGTATGACGCTGGGGATTATTGTCGATGATACGGTACATTTTCTGAGTAAATATCGGCATGCACGTACGCTGGGAAAAACTGCCGAACAAGGCGTCCGTTATGCCTTTGCCAGCGTGGGGCGGGCCTTGTGGGTCACCACTGTGGTATTGACCATCGGTTTTTCTATACTGGCGACCTCTGATTTCCGGTTGAATTCAGATATGGGGTTACTGACAGCCATTATTATTGTGGTCGCATTGGCAGTCGATTTCATAGTTTTGCCAGCCTTTTTGCTGGTATTTGACAACAAACAGATTGAAGAGAGAGATACGAATGAAACAAATGAACAAACTGCTTAGTCGCGCAATACTTGGAGCCGCTTTGTTGGCTGGCCCTGTTTTTATAGTAGCAGCAGAAACCGCTGAAGAAAAAGGCCTGGCTATCGCCAAACAGCGCAAAGCGATTGATATCGGATGGGGTGATTCACTATCCAAATCCACCATGATTTTGCGCAACTCCCAGGGGCAGGAAGCAGTACGTAAAATGCTAATGAAATCCTTAGAAGTTGACGGCGACGGTGATAAGTCGCTGGTTATTTTTGACCAACCCAGGGATGTAAAAGGTACCGCTTTCCTGTCTTTTTCTCATGCAACCGGCGCTGACGAGCAATGGATATATTTGCCAGCACTCAAACGCGTTAAACGGATTGCCTCTCGTAATAAATCGGGTCCATTTATGGGCAGTGAGTTTGCCTTTGAGGACCTCAGCTCATTTGAAATCGACAAGTATAGCTACAAGTATCTTCGAGACGAGATCGTCAAAGGTGAAGCCTGTTTTGTGGTCGAAAGCATTCCGGTCAGCGAGTTTTCCGGTTATACCCGTCAGATAATGTGGATTGACCAATCTCATTACCGCATCCAAAAAATAGAATTTTATGATAGAAAAAATGCATTAATAAAGACGCTCAACTTCCAGCAATACAAGCTGCACCTGGATAAGTACTGGCGGGCAATGAAGATGTCTATGGTCAATAACCAAAACGGTAAGAGTACTGATTTGATCACTAACGAATTAACTTTTAAAACTGGATTAAAGGATAAAGATTTTAATAAAGCGACCTTGAAACGCGCCAAATGAGTTTGAAATTACCGCGCAGACTATTTTTAACTTGCACGCTACCGCCTTGTATACTGCTATCTAGTATGGCAGCAGCAGAAACTGAACTAACCGGTACCGCAGCGTTGGAGTATCGCTATTTCACCCAAGAGCCACTGTTTACAGAGCAAGATAATTCTCAGCCGTCTTTTTACATCGAGCCTGAAATTTACCATAGTTGGAATAAAGACCTAGACAGCATTACATTCAAAGCTTTTTATCGTCAGGACCAACAGGATAATGAGCG
>CAZOBX010000159.1:0-13173 GCA_964578045.1 uncultured Kangiella sp.
GCATGGCCGAGAACTTTGCTGAATCCGCGTCGCTGTTCCGCACGAGGGATTCAGAGTCATTATAGAGTCCGCCGCGTCATCGAAGTGCGAGGCGACGGGTGGCGCGACTGGCGCGAGCCGGTAAAACACAGATGTCTGTGCGTCAAACCGCGCTGGACATTATTCGAGATCTACCAAGTAAGGCGTACATGGCCGAAATAGAGCGACTATGGCGATTCGTACGCGATCAAATACGCTATGTTAGAGACGTTCACGGCGTCGAAACAGTCCAAACCCCCGAACGTACACTGCAAATAGGACAAGGCGATTGCGATGACAAAGCAACATTGCTTGCCGCCATGCTTGAATCCATAGGCCATCCAGCAAGATACGTAGCCCTTGCATTTCAGCCTAGTAATTTTTCCCATGTACTAGTAGAAACGAAGGTAGGGCGCGGTCCTAGAGCAACGTGGATAGCGATGGAAACGACCGAATTAAAACCCTTCGGTTGGTATCCGAAGCATAGACCCCATCAGCGTATGGTCGTAACCGTTTGATATGTATTTAGGAGATATAACACCAGCAACATTTAAAACCGATTTTTGCTCCGAAACAAAAATAACATCATTGTCTTTGAAATTGACGATGGGAAACTTGCCAAATCGGATAAATTGATATAAATCAATGTGAAGAATAATCTCCCCTTTGCGAATAATTTTAATGTCTCGATAACTGCCTCGTTCTGAATCTATGCCTCCAGCACGTTTGAGAAAATACAGAATACTATCCGACGCCATTCCGGCGTATTGACCAGGTCGTATTGCCGATCCTGCGATGTATACGGCGACTGGTGTTGCAGTAAGCAGATTGACATAAACATTGACATTCTTTCTGTAAATAGTTTTTACTTTCGCGGTGACTAACTGATTAACCTTACTTGCTGGAACATCCCCGACATGAATAGGACCAATATTAGGAATAAAAATGTTTCCCTGGTTATCAACGGTAGTGACATCGGTATAGGTGGTTGCTCCCCACATCCAGATTGATATTTTGTCTCCTGAAGCAATCAAATAATCATCATTGAGACCATCCGCTCTTTCGGTTTCATAACCACCAGCAAAGATGTTCGCACCATAGGGCGGGGCCAGGCCATCTTCAGGCAGTGGAAGTAGTGTGGAAATACTGGCCTCTCCAGGCAATAAAATGCCTTTTCGCAGGTTCGTTTGATAACTTGCGCCTGCAGGCAAACCAGTTGAATTTTGTGGTAATTTTTGTAATTCCGCTGATTGATTTGCGAAAATACTTTGCTGCGAAACCGTGTTTTGATTCGCAGCAGAATTATCAGAATTAGATTGGGATGCTCTAAGTTGTTCTAATAATTCCTCTGAACTCTGAGAATTAGCTAGTCCAGAAAAACCGAAAAACAATCCAGTTGATATTATCAAAGCAAATACAATTTTCATTAGAAGATTCTCGTCGTTGCTAGTCACTAAAAATGGCCTTGTTCTTCACTCGCTCAACAATCGCCGGAATTAAAACCCAGGAATCCGATTCATCTTGTTTACAAACGATACGTTTTCGGCGCGTTGATTGACCTTTGCTGCTTGTAGCCAAATTGAGTTTGCTTTCAGCAATGTACAAAATCCGACATTGCTGTCCCAGAGCTGAAGTATAGTACTCGCCCAAAGAAACAATTTGATCGTTAACCACAATATTATTTCCCGGTATATTAGTGTTTAAGAATTCGCTGTACTTTTGAGGGATGCTTTTACCCATTTTAATCACGCTAGTATTCACTAATGCTTTAGACGGAGATAAAAAAGGTGGTGTACTCGAACAAGAAAAAAGCCCAAAATAGAGGCTTAGTATTATGATTTTAATAAAATTTTGCATGTATAAACTATCAATTGTTTTTATTATATCTTGAGTGCTAACGCCAAGGAATTCATAACGTAGCAATCTACTATATAACGATAATTAAAATAAGTCGGTCTAATAGTTCTGAATCTACCGAACCGAGAAAATGACCCTAAATTCAATGTTCGACTGCCCCTGATAGGTCTATTGACCTATGGTATTTAATGTCGAGCTGTCCATGGATTGCAGATTGAAGTGATTTTACCATAGAAATCAAGCCTTTATGGATTCATTCTTCAACTTCGCCCTTATTTCATCTCGGACACGCTACCGCCCTTGAGTTACGGTTCTCAAAATACCGATAAGGAATGATATTACTGACAAATATCCGGTTTGGGTCAAAGCCGCGATAACTTTTGCTTCGATCCCGAGTCTAATAAGTAGCCAGCTATTTTACACAACTTTGCGCGGCGCAGTATACACGATAAGGGCTTTTAGAAGTAGAAAAGTCAGATAAAACTAACAGAATTGGCGCGATTGATGGCCCGATGAAAATTAGACGTTAACAAATGATAAATTGGTACTCTATTGCGGCTTTTTATATGCTACTCAGACTGTTTCAATAATCTCGACTAGTAGCGATTATTAAAGGATATAACTCCAATTCAACGCCAACCGGTAAGGCTCATCAGTTCGCTCTGTTTCATCAAACAATTTGTCTACATAACTAACAGACAGTTCAAATTTCCCGATTCTTTGAGTAAAATAAGACCAATTCAGTTGAATCCTTTTAAATTCCTTAGCTGAGCTTGAAATGGTATGAAGGGCAATCAAAGAGGCATTTTGTCCATCTTGGTTTAATTTTAGGTTTGATAATACAGCACTGAACCTATTTTGCCTGTTGAGAGATGTCATCAGGCCAAAACTTGTGACTTTTGAGTCGTTATCATAGGTCGACCCAATCACTCTTTGAAAATATCGGTATCCCGTTTGATAGATACCGCCTGGTCGATCTAAATTCTCGTAAGCCTGATTAAATAGTTCGCCGTTTAGGTTAGTATCAACGGTCTCAGCAAACCATTTCCAATTAGTATTTAATGCGACAAAGGAAGAAGTCAGGCCATATTGGTTAATGTTTTTTGAGGGCAGAAACTGGCTTTCGCTTTCGCCGTAACGGCTGGCGTATACGCTAATAGGTGATTTAGAAATTAACCCAGCAAGTGGCAATCGCCATCTAATGTCTATACCAGCGCGTCGGTCACCGTTATCGCTATAATATGCATCACAAATACTAGCCATCGTGTCCACATCAATATTAGATAAGCAGGATGGATCGGCGATAATATTATCGACAAAACTGGATAATGATTTTGATTTTCCCTCTCCTCCCCATAATGCCGTTACCCTTAAGGCTAATTCTAGAGATTGATGGGGTTTAAAGTTAAAAGAAAGGCCCGTTAATTGACGATCTGTTATGCTTCGCGTGTCATTCAGTTCTGCAATAAACCCATTAAAAGTCCACGGCCCCAGCCATTTAAGGGTTAAATTGTCTGATTGATCGGAGTAATTTCGCTGAATAGTAATCCCAACGGGAGGGCGCGCATTATTCGACAACAGATTGGCGGAATCCCAGCTTGGCCCCCACCACTTTTCAACGGCTCCGAAACTGGCAATCCAGTTCCCCCATACGCCCGCAATATAAGAGCCATCGTAACGGATGTTTTCGCCATCCTGAGGATTGCTCACTCTGGAAACTTCAATATTCCAGGCAAACTCTTTATCCATATTGGAGCTGCGAGCGGAAATTTCCGCCTCGGTACGAGTTCCGCTGCCGAATGAGCGCAATATCTGCTCGCTAGTTGCAGCAGAAAGCCTTAATCGCCGAGTAGCATGGTTAGCCATCGCCGCTTTACCTAATTTTTTAACTCGCCAAAAAAGGGCTTTGTATTGTATGGAAAGATCACGGATATCGGTATTATCAATATCGCGAATAATCCCTGACCACATTAGCGGATAAGTGGTGATCGGTACTTTAATAATACCGGCATCGGAAAGCATTTCAATATCAGCCCTGATCCAAGCATCGCGTGTATCGATCCAGGGTTCGGCGCGTAACCAACTGGCTGCGGGCAACAGCAGGCAGATAGTTAATAATCCCTTAAACTTTGATGTTTTCAATAGTTTGTTGTTTTTGTTCAATAAAACCTTTTGTGTCTTATATTATACCCAGGGGGAAGAGCAAAAGCAGCAAGTCGCCAAGAATTACAGGTTACGGTAAACGACCTGTAGTTAGAATGGAAGAACGCTAGTTTGTATAATTAGGGTGTCTACTGTAGGGAACACCAATCAGGAAGAGGTCTTAAATCTCAATACATTGTTTTTATCCCGGTTTGCATCCCACAATAAATCACACACTTTATGTTGCGGATTGTAACCGGTTGGAATTCTAAGTAGCAGTTGAACAATCCCTTCACAATCCATATCTTCGCAAAGTTCGTTCAATATAATCAATGCCTTTTGGATATCGGTCCATGACAGGAATTCTTCATCGGCAGTCATTATTTTGGCATGCGTAGTACCAACCACATTTTCGCCAACTAGTAATTCTTCATAGAGTTTTTCACCGGGTCTTAACCCTGAATAATTGATTTCAATGTCACCGTTTGGCTTATCTGAACTATCAATGCTATACCCCATTAAATGGATCATTCTTTCGGCTAATTCAGCTATTTTAACTTGCTCCCCCATATCGAGTACAAACACATCTCCGCCTTCACCCATTGCACCGGCCTGGATCACTAATTGAGCCGCTTCGGGAATGGTCATAAAATACCGAATGATCTCTTTGTGAGTCACAGTTACCGGCCCACCTGCTTTTATTTGCTCTCTAAACAGCGGCACTACAGAACCTGACGATCCCAACACATTTCCAAAACGAACCATCATAAATTTGGTTCTTTCACCTCTATCAGTAATCGCCTGCAAGACCAATTCAGCCAGTCGTTTAGACGCCCCCATCACATTAGTCGGTCTTACTGCTTTGTCAGTAGAAACTAAAACAAACCTCTCTACACCGGTTTCCGCAGCGGCTTCTGCAGTGTACCAGGTACCAAAAACGTTATTTCTAACCCCTTCTACTACATTATGCTCCACAATCGGTACATGTTTATAAGCGGCCGCGTGATAGACGGTATTAACCTGATATTGCTGCATCGCGCAGACTAAGCGGCCTTTATGCTGCACAGAGCCCAAAAGAGGAATAATTTGCAAATCAAACTGTGATTTTCTGCAAATTGTTTGTAGTTCTCTCTCGATGGTATACAGGGCAAATTCGCTCAACTCGTAAAGCAATAGGATAGTCGGTTTTAATGTGACGATTTGACGACATAACTCTGAGCCAATCGTTCCACCAGCGCCAGTAACCATAACCACTTTGCCGTTAATACAAGATTCCAATAGATTCTGATCCGGTTCAACTGAATCACGCCCTAATAAGTCTTCGATTTCAATTTCTCTTAGTTGCTCAATTTGGACCTTACCGCTGACAATTTCGTCCATCGATGCGATGGTTTTGATTTTGACTGGATAGGGCTCTAAACGACTAAGAACTTCTGAACGGGTCGCATGGTTCTCTGAAGGCATCGCCAATAGAATTTCTTTAATGGAATGCTGTTTAATGATTTGTGCGATTGAATTAGATGAGAAGACTTCTACACCATCAATTTCTGTATGGTAGACCTCAGGATCATCATCGATATAGGCGGCTACCCTGTATTCATGGCTTTGACTCAACGCACGCGCAAGTTCGCGTCCAGATTCGCCAGCGCCGTATATCGCTATGGGCAACTTGGGCTGTTTGTATTCCGACCGGATGATGGTAATGGTCAGTAATCTGGAACCACCAATGGCCAAAAAACAAAATGACAGATAAAGAAAAAGGGTAATAGCCGTAAAAGGTAATCCTAAATAAAGACTAGATATCGAGAACATAAGGGTGGAAAAGGCAACTCCTAGGGCAATCCGAAATATGGCCTTCAACCCCATGTAGCGTAATATCGCCCGATAAAAACCGATTTTTGCGAATAATAGCATGCTGGAAATAGAGGTGATCGCTGTGACGAAGAAGATGCGTGGTTCGGAAAGCAAGAGAACATTAGTTGAGATATAAAACGCAGCGTAAATACAAAAAGCGATAGCCATTGCATCATAAATAAGTGATACCAATCGTTTGACCGGTCTGGGCGATTCCAGGAAGGCACTTATTGTGGATTTCAATCTATCCATCTACTCGTTTCCTTTTCTTTTTGTAGATAGTTTGAGTTGGGTTTATTCCATAAACCTGTATTGATAGGATTAGTGTAGACGTTGTTTTGCGGGTTTGCTGACTTTTTGTAGAACGTGGAGCTTTGAGCGAAAAAATTGCGGATGTTGGCGAAAAAGTTGGTTATCAGTCATGAGCCAAAACTAATTATTGTTGTGATTTTAATCAATTAACAAGGCAGGGATACTATTTTGTGGCTCTTTCTAAAACTTGCTCAAGAACATCACAAGTCTTATCCATTTCTTTTGTGGTTAAAGTTGGGTGAACCAGAAACATCAAACTGGTTTCACCCAGTAGTTTTGCATTTGTAAGTCTATTTTTAGGCCTGTATCCAGTATTATCAAATGCCTTTTCTAGATATACTTCCGAACAACTACCTTGATAGCAAGGTATACCTGATTTTACTATTTCATCAATTATACGATCACGTGACCAGCCTTCCGCCAGGTGGTCTTGGCAGACAAATAAGTAATGTTTATATTCTGCGTGCTCTATATAGTCGGGCACGATAATACTTCGAACTGCCTTGAATCGATTGGCTACTTCATCTAGTTTACTTGCGTTTAATTGTCTAGCGCGAGTCCATGTCATCATTCGTTTTAATTGAATTCTACCGATGGCAGATTGCATTTCGGTTAAACGCCAATTGCTGCCAAAGCTTTCATGTAACCAACGAAATCCTGGCGGATGATCTTGGTTGTAAACAGCATCCCAAGATTTTCCGTGATCTTTATAAGCCCACATTTTTTTCCATAAAGCTTTATCATTGGTGGTGACCATTCCGCCCTCACCTCCGGTTGTCATGATTTTATCCTGACAGAATGACCATGCTCCAATGTGACCAATAGAACCAACAGATCGACCTTTGTATTTTGCTCCGTGGGCTTGTGCACAATCTTCTATTACATAAAAATCATTCTCTTCAGCTAAAGCCATGATGGGGTCCATATCGGCGGGCATTCCTGCTAGATGAACGACGATTAGGGCTTTGGTTTTTTCTGTTATGACTTGCTCAATGGTATTGGCTTCGATATTCTGGCTGCTTAAATCGACATCAGCAAAAATGGGGGTAGCTCCAGCGGTGATAACACTCGATACTGAAGAGAGAAATGTGCGAGGTGTGACGACCACTTCATCCCCAGTACCAATATCTAATGCCCGTAGAGCCAGCTCCAATGCCAGAGTGCCATTGGCAACAGCTATCGCATATTGACTGTCCGCAAAATCAGCGAATTCTTTCTCAAATTTTTGTCCCTCATTTCCTGTCCAATAATTTACTTTATTTGACAATAAGACTGTTTGTACAGCATTAGCTTCGTCTTGAGTAAAAGAAGGCCATGAACTCACTTTGATAGACATATAAACACTAAATAATTATTAACGGAAAATAGTTTGAAGGATATAACGTATATCTCGAATAAACGAGTAATTTTCTATGTAAGCTCTGTTTATTGCTACTTTATCCGGAAAGATAACTTCATCATTAAAGGTCTTTGGATCATCCACCTCAGACAACAGTTTTTCTTCATTTTTATATTTCAAAGTAGCTGGTCCTGTTATTCCAGGACGAATGGATAAGACAATTCGATCATCTCCGGTAAGCTTGTCAGCGTATCCAGATACGTCAGGTCTTGCACCGACAAGACTCATGTGCCCAAGAAACACATTAATAAGTTGTGGCAACTCATCAATTTTTGTTTTTCTGAATACAGCTCCAAGCCTTGTGATTCGAGGATCATTTTCTATAGTAATCAATGTGCCCTTTTCTTTTGTTGACCGCATTGTCCTAATTTTTATAAGGTCAAAATGTTTACCATAACGCCCCACTCTTTTCTGAATAAAAAACCCATTAGAATGGGTATCAAACGATGCGACAATCCATGCTATAAAAATCAACCACCATAACAATAATAAACCAACGACGGAAACAGATAAGTCGAAAGTTCTTTTTAAAATAGCCTGACCAGGTGTCATTGCCAAAACCAATTAAAGATAGCCATATTTTTTTAACGTTGTACCAACTAAAGACTCAAGTTTTTTAACCTCTTTTGCTCCTAAAGCAATCCTTCCTTTGCCTAAACTTTTATTAGAGATGTTTTTGACCGCTTTGGATATTTCGCTTTTCTGTGTGTCAACCCTAATAAACTTTAAGATTCGCTCCAACTCATTTGAAGGCGCTTTGACAAATTTTTCATAACTCACTCGGCACACTCTATCTGAATCAATACCGCTCAACCCTTGATCCGCTTTCTCAATACATTTTTGCCACTGTATAGCGCAAACTTCGTTTAAAGAATAGCTATTGAGAATGCTGTGCATATTATTCAAAACCGGCCCCCAAAACGCCACGCGCTTATTTTTAGAGAAAAAACGATAGAGTCTTGAAAAAAAATAGCGAACACCATAATAGGGTATATCTACAAACGGAACGAATTGGAGTTTTTTTATTACATATCCTAGCTCAAGTTTAGCTGTCCAACGTATACTGGCAGAAGCAGCGACATCAAGACCGTCTCTAAAAATAAATATATATTTTGCTTGTGGAAACACTTCATTCAAAAAGGGAATGCGAAGAGAATTAGCACATGTTTTTTCTATCAAAATATTAATTCCTTGCTTGTTAGCGAAATCACTAAAAGATTTTCTCAAATATTTTTTTACAGACTCTCGTGCTAATTCTAAGGGGAATTCGTCTGATTCAAAGCGGATGTTTTTGTGTCTTAAAATATAGTTGATTTCGTCACATGGCCAAGTACCGCACTCATCAAAACGGGTTATCACATCACGTAACATGTTTGTACCTGAGCGAGGTGCGCCTATAATTATCACTAAATCAGCCCCTAACACCGAATCAGTTTGATTCATGACATCTTTCAAACTTTAAAATTAATTGCTCCCATTTCACTCCTAATACTTCATACGAATGATTTTTCTTCAAATAATCAAAACCCAGCTTACCTAACAAGGATAACTCAGCGGCATCCTGTTCGGCGCAGATTTCTATAGCCTCCACAAGCTTAGCTACATTATTTGGCTCAACGATCACTCCTCCCCCGGACTCCTTAACGGGATTGTTGTATGCTTCGACCATCCATATAATTGGCTTGCTTGCAGCCATATACTCGAAACTTTTTGCCAAACTCACACCGTACTTATATATGGCTTTTGGTTTCAAACCGCAAAAACAGACATCCATTATCTGGAGAACGTCTGGTACGGAGATTGAAGGTACTCGCTCGCAGACTAAAAGATTAGGTAGACGGTTAGCAGCTTCAACAATCTCCCTTTTTTTAACACCCGCTCCGATCATTAGAAAAAGCACATCCTTTCGAAGCACCATTTCTTTGGCGGCCAATATGAAAGAGTCTACGTCGTTGTCTCTATCGAAAGCACCCGCATAACCGACTACAAATTTTTGCTGTTCTACTATTTTACTAAGTGCGAAGCTGGCCCCACTCTTAAGACCGAGTGATTCACCTCCCCCGGCGACAATCATATCCGGTGACGCAGAGTTTAAACGGTGATTTAGGTCATATCCATTCTCAATGACACAAAAATCATTTCTTGCTCCAACACGAGTTAAATAACTTTCTGCGCCAGGAAGTGGAGATACTAACCCGTCAGAATATCTTACCAACATAAATTGACAGAAATATAAAAAATAAGTAAATGGATTTAACCAGTGCCAACGACTCATCTCAATTTGTGTTCTTGGCCACAAATCACGAATGTCGCTAATTATGGGTGCTCCTAGCAGTCGAGCGAAAAGCCAGGAAAACAAAAATATTTCTGGGGGTGGACCTGAAAATATGACCACATCGGCTTTAGAACAGATGTTTCGCCTGTATCGAATGATTTTTATTCCGAATTCAAAATGACTAAATATTCTCTGAATAATGTTTTTGTATTTAATGCATCTAATCCATTTGAAATTGATACCATCAATACTTTCATCTGTTACGACACCAGTCACTTTTGGTAACACGCTATATTTATGCGAGAAAGCAGATGAGGCAATAGTGACTTTATGACCGCTTTTGACTAATTCTTTGGCAGCGAAGTATGTTCTAAGATTAGGACCATGGTAGATTGAACCACCATTGTGATTTATTATCAGGATGTTCATTTATTGAATTTCTTTAATTAGTCTATCGATTGATGTACTGAACTAATATCTACACATGCATGTTGTAACTGCTCAATATACCATTTAACTTCGAGCAAATTTCGCGGCGAGTCATAAAAACTTTAATATCTTGTCAGTAATTAATCCTTGCATAGTTATCTTCACATTCGCTCCATTCATAAAGCTTCGGTATTTTGTTAATAACTTTAATCGCATCTGAAAAATCTATATCCACGGCTTGCAAGTACCATTTAATGCTTTCATAACGTGGTTTACTTTCCTCTTTTACTAAGGTTAAAGCTGTTTGTCGATTTATCACGCCCTCTCTTATTTGATTACTTCTAAAAGTATCATGCTCAGTAAAACCCGCAACCGTATAATAAATGTAATTATAAAATGCAGCAGTCGCATCGCCGATCCTCCAACTGGTACTAGTATCTTCAGCCCATTCCCAATTATAACTGGCAAGCACTTCATCAACTGCATGCTCATTCCACTCCCAATAATCAAATACATGAAAATAGTCCGTTTTGCCATGAATACTTCGCCAATATTCTCCCGATAACGTATCGTATAATGAGCTATTAAAATAACCTGGATTTCGGCACATTTGAAAAAGCCTTTTTGACTGGTAGTTCAGTTGCGCCATAACGCCGTTGTTATAGACATGTTTACCTTCAAATGCAGGAGGGATACCAAGAAATCCTGTTTTAAAGTGGGTGACTTCTAGAGGATTTATACCCCAAAGATTTAAACTAATTCCGGTTTGCTGCTTAACTGTTTCAACATGCCTAAAAAAATGTTTATCTCCTGCAGTTAACAAACTAATCATTCCAAGATGTGGACGCTTTAACCACGCAGCCAAATTCTTATGGATATTACGGCGTTTAAGCTCGATATCTGCAGCGATGATGATATTTTCGACACCTAATGCTGCGCACATTCTGCTAATATTTCTTCGTCCTAAATCAGTGACCATCCCCCAATCATATGTATAAGCGATGGGATTCATTCCCAATTCTTTTACTATTAAATGCAATCCATAACAACTGTCTCTACCTCCCGAAAAAGGGACGATACAATCTGTTTTACCGGTTCGTCTATAGGGCTCTATTAAACTACGGATAATTTCTACAGGTTTTGGCTGATTCTTGATTGTATAGTTATGACAATAATTACATACATCGTTTTCATCGAAACGAATATAAGGCATGGTTTCCGGTAATATACAGCGACTACATCGTTTTAGAATTGGTGTAGGAAATTGGAGCATCCTTTCCTCCGAGAGACTAGGGACAACTTCTGGAAGAAAATTGGGTCGGTGTCTGTTGACGACGGAGGTCTCACCAATAAGCCCTTGATAGCTTGGTATTTCTATTTCTTTTACGCCTAGGACCTGAGTAATGTCTTTACAGCTGATTTCATTTAATGGCCATGACTCAGACGAAAAAAACAGGTCTTCGTCTTTATAACCAGTATATAAACTACCGTTATTTGAAAAAAGTAGTAACACACTATCTTCGGGTATAAATACAGCCGCTGAAATAACGCCCTCACATTCGGAAAATAAAATATCTGCAATAGAATCTGATGATGCCCCCTTATCTCTCTCTCTTTTGACAATTACCGGTATCAATTCTGTATCAACAATTAACTGCCGCTCTACATTTTGATTTTCCCATAACTTATCGGCGTTACAAATAATTCCATTGTGAATAGTAATAAGACCACCCCTCACTATCGGCTGATTATCACTCATTCCATTTGTTGCCAAACGACTATGCCCGGCAACTAGTTTAGCACTTCTAATTTGATATTCTAGTTTTGAAACAAGAGCGCAAACAGGTAAGTCAGCTCGCAATACCTTATACTGCTCTCGCTCAAACAAGATTAATCCAGACGAATCACGACCACGTTGCTCGGCTGATTTAATCAAAGTCTTAATTTCATCAAGTCTTTGTTCGCTAGTAGATATCAAGCATCCAAATATTCCGCACATATGATTTCCTTAATAAAAAGTATAACTATCTACTTAACAACCACTTCTAACATAAGCGCATGCTGCTTATTTCAAAAATAGAAATATTCTTTCAAAAAATATATCCATCGAAGATTTGTAATCTAAAATCAAATGACGATTCCCGATATATATAGTCACTTATATAATGAAAACTCCAACCATGCCTCATTTCCAATTAGTTTATCGTAATAAGCACTGATCCTAGAGATGGTTCCATTGTGACCATTCAATGATGCTGTTCGTCCAGAATGGCCCGAGACTTTAATCCCCCGAAATCCCAAATGTATTAAAAAAGACTGCAGCTCTTCTTTTGGTAACCCCCATGGCATTCCATGAAATGCGTGCCAGTAAAACTGTCTAATTTTTGGGTTGTCAGGTAAGTATTTTTTTAGTTTTACCATGGCTTTTCGTGTTGAATTTTCTGGGTTTTTCACATCAAAAATTAAGATCCCATTAGGATTAAGAAAACTGTAGGCTTTTGATAACGACTCTTTTGGATTTGAATGCAGCATTAGATTTCCAAAAAAAGTTATCACATCAAACTTACCACCTGAATAATCACCCCAATGCCCTTCGAAAATATCCAAATTATATTTATCTCTAGCTTCCGACGCATTGTATCTGGAGGGGTCTACTCCCGCTATTATCGAGTTACTATATCTCTTCTTCAATTCAGCAACCAAATCTCCAGGGCCACATCCTACGTCTAAAAAATCACAGCCCTTGGATAATTTATCTTGACAAATACGCTCTACTCTCTCACAAAGATACCTTGCCTCCATGTGCCTGCGCTCACTCTGAATTTCTACCTCGCTTCCAGATTTTTTTTCGAGTTTAGTTAATACCTTATTATAATCAGTATAATCT
>CAZOBX010000159.1:13183-13626 GCA_964578045.1 uncultured Kangiella sp.
CAATTGTTTTTCGTGCGGAGAAAATATTTTGCTAAAAATAACATGACAAGTGGTACATTTTTGTAATAACAGACCGATTGAAGGATAACTCAACCAGATCTTAGCTGAATCTTTCTGACACCATCTACATTTTGATATTAAATGCAACGTACGCCTCCCTACATGAAACTACATTAAATATGTTACAGGTAGTTTAGTCATTCTAATAACAGATTTCATTTAAAACTAAACAATCAACAATTCAGTCTCTGACTAAATTCCAATACGAATTATCAAATATCCAATATTTATCCAATAAAATTGATTAGATAAAACTTTCTTGTTTAAAATTCTTTTACAAACTCCATTTTACTATTGTTATCGGAGAATAATATAAGTATACTATCTTCAATACTATATTGTTTTGAGTTTTGTAATAATTGATAATATTTCTGTTCAAATGT
>CAZOBX010000160.1:0-7272 GCA_964578045.1 uncultured Kangiella sp.
TCTTCGTTATGAAATTTTGAGTTAGAATAACTAACCCTAAAATTCCATGCCTCAAGTAGGGTCACTTATTGCCTTGCTGGAATCTGCATTTTGAGGTATCACGGGTATAACTCGTTCGGATCCGGATTAAGGTCGTTAAAATGGCAAAAAGCAAAAGTAGTAAAGGCTGGTTAAAAGAACATTTTGATGATCCTTACGTCAAAATGGCCCTTGAAGATGGGGTACGTTGCCGTGCCGTTTATAAACTGCAGGAATTGGATGACAAAGATAAGCTATTGAAAAGTGGCATTAACGTGGTCGATTTGGGGGCTGCCCCAGGCGGCTGGTCAGAATATGCTGCCAAAAAAATCGGCGATAAGGGGACTTTAGTAGCGACCGATATCTTGCCAATGGACCATCTAGATGGCGTCACCTTTATCCAGGGAGATTTCAGAGAAGAATCTGTCCTTGAGGCTATCTTGGCTCAGATGGAAAATAACTCGGCAGACCTTGTATTATCGGATATGGCCCCCAATATAAGCGGTGTGGACTCTATCGATCAGCCAGCATCTATGTATTTAGTTGAGTTGGCGTTAGATTTTGCTCAGCAAACCTTGGATAAAGAAGGCCGTTTTTTGGTCAAAGTTTTTCAAGGAGTGGGTTTTGATGAATACTTGAAATCTGTCAAACAGAGTTTTAAACAAGTAAAAACACGAAAACCCAAAGCGTCTCGGGCACGCTCCAGAGAAGTTTATATTTTGGCCCAGGGATTTAAGGGTTAGGGCTGGTTAGCAATGGCTTATATAGATGAAATTAATTGGTTATAAAGTCACTACTCGCCTAAAATAAGCGTTAATCGGACAGTTTTTGCAAGATATCGCTAAACTTTGTTTGAAATATAGCGATACACTTAAAGAGTAGCCTTGATTTAGTCAAAGCTGATATAAACTGGTTAGTTGACAAATAGTGTCGATATTGAACCGTTTAGTATTACATAGATAGTAGGAATAAAGAGGACAACCCTTTGAACGATACAACAAAACATCTTTTACTTTGGTTGGTCATTGGCTTAGTGCTGGTTTCCGTATTTAACAAGTTTGAAGATGCCAAACAACAGTCCAGTGAAATAAAGTATTCTGAGCTGGTAAAGGAAATCAAAAATAACAGAGTGCGGAGTGTGATTGTTGCGCGGTATCTTGCAACGGCTGAAATGAAAAATGGTGACATATTGACAGCGCAAATTCCCGACGGTTCACACGAATCTTTGAATGATATTGCGATTGAACAAGGCATTGAGTTTTCAGGCGCTGAACCCGAAGGAGATAGCTTACTATTTACTTTCTTCTTTTCCTGGGGACCGATGTTGTTGTTGATCGCGGTATGGATCTTTTTTATGCGCCAAATGCAAGGCGGTGGAAAAGGCGGCGCAATGAGTTTTGGTAAAAGCAAAGCTCGATTGTTAAGTGAAGATCAAATAAAAACGTCCTTTGCCGATGTGGCAGGGTGTGAAGAAGCTAAAGAGGAAGTCGCTGAACTGGTCGATTTTTTGAAAGAGCCAAGTAAATTCCAAAAGCTCGGCGGACAGATCCCTCGGGGTATTTTGATGGTGGGACCTCCGGGCACGGGTAAAACCTTATTAGCTAAAGCCATATCGGGTGAAGCCAAAGTGCCCTTTTTCACTATTTCTGGTTCTGATTTTGTTGAAATGTTCGTAGGTGTCGGTGCGTCACGAGTCAGGGATATGTTTGCCGAAGCTAAAAAACAGGCTCCTTGTATCATTTTTATTGATGAAATTGATGCCGTTGGTCGTCATCGTGGTGCTGGTTTAGGTGGCGGTCATGATGAGCGTGAACAGACCTTAAATCAGCTTTTGGTCGAAATGGATGGTTTTGATGGTGATGAAGGTGTCATCGTAATCGCAGCAACCAATAGGCCCGATGTGCTTGATCCTGCGTTACTTCGCCCTGGTCGTTTCGACCGTCAAGTGACCGTTGGGCTACCGGATATTAAAGGCCGTGAGCAAATCTTAAAAGTCCATATGCGCAAAGTACCATTGGGTGATGATGTAATACCTAACGTGATTGCCAGAGGAACACCGGGTATGTCTGGCGCTGATTTAGCTAACTTAGTTAATGAAGCGGCGTTATTTGCGGCAAAAGCAAGTGCTCGAACTGTTAATCAGGAGTTTTTTGAGAAAGCCAAAGATAAAATACTGATGGGCGCCGAACGCCGCTCAATGGTGATGGATGAAGAAGAGAAGCTAAATACCGCTTGGCATGAAGCGGGGCATGCGGTTGTCGGTCGATTAACGCCTAGCTCTGATCCCATCTATAAAGTATCCATTATTCCGCGAGGCAGAGCTCTTGGTATTACGATGCAGTTGCCTGAGAAAGATCGATATAGCCATACTAAAGAATTTTTGGAAAGTAAATTGTCATTGCTTTATGGTGGCCGAATCGCCGAAGAAATGCTGAATGGCGCGGACAAAGTGACAACTGGTGCTTCTAATGATATTCAACGAGCCACACAAATCGCCCGTAATATGGTGACTCAGTGGGGATTTTCAGAAAAGCTGGGTCCTTTGACGTATGCCGAAGATGAAAGCGAAGTTTTCTTGGGACGTTCGGTGACTCAAACAAAACATGTGTCCGACGATACCGCTAAAATTATCGACGATGAAATCAAAGTGCTGATTTCGAAAAATTATGACCGGGCTGAGAAAATATTACATGCAAATCGCGATAAATTAGAATTAATGGTCGAAGCACTATTGAAGTACGAAACCATTGATACTAGCCAGATTGATGAAATTATGGACGGTAATATGCCCAGCCCGCCAAAAGGATGGGATGATAGTGATAGTCACGAGCCACCAAAGGCTTCTAAACAAAAATCGGATAAGTCGACTGACAGCAAAATAGGTGGGCCTGCCGCGCAACCATAGTTGAAAGACCTTTCAACCCAGAAGGCACGAAAAACACGATAAAACCATTATTATTTCGTGTTTTTCGTGCCTTTTGCGGTTATAAGTGTTCTGCTAAGATAAATCATAAAAATTGGGTAGTTTTAAGATTATGAATCTCGAACAAGTCAGACGGGAATACCTGAAACAAGGACTCAGCAGTTCCGAGCTAGATGAGGATCCTGTTATTCAGCTCAAAAATTGGCTTTTTCTAGCGTCTGAAGTAGAACTGGTGGATGCTACAGCGATGACTTTATCAACGGTTGATCCATCGGGACAGCCCAGTCAACGAGTGGTATTGCTGAAAAAACTTGATCAAAAAGGGTTAGTTTTTTATACTAATTTAAAAAGTCGCAAAGCCCTCGATATTGGTTCTAACAACAAAGTAAGTGTTCACTTTGGTTGGTTACCCCTTGAGCGACAGATAAAAATACAAGGTACTGCACATAAAATGTCCGCGGCCGAAAATTTGGCTTATTTTGCTTCACGCCCTAAAGAAAGTCAGTTGGCAGCATGGGCCTCTAAACAGAGCCAACCGATATCTTCCAGAAAATTCCTTAATCAGGCATTTGAACAAATGAAAGCCAAATTTGCTGAGGGCAAGATTCCGTTGCCTGATTTTTGGGGAGGCTATCTGATCGAACCCACCCGGTTTGAGTTTTGGCAAGGTGGAGGCGCGCGATTGCACGATAGTTTTGCCTATTCCATGCAGGACGGGGCTTGGCTTATTGAACGTCTGGCGCCTTGAAAGGATAGGAAAATCTTATAGACCTAATTACAGTCATACATTTCTTACCCCCCTCGCTATTATTGGCCGGAATTTAGCCTGATATACTCGCAAAAACCGTCGCTTTTTAGCTGGACTATTCCGCGACTAAGAACTAAAATTCCCCTTTTTACGATAGACAGAGAAAATATCTCATGAATCCAATTTTGGACCTATTTGCAGCGTCACCGATGAAACCTATGCAAACTCACATGAGAAAGGTGCAGGAGTGTGTAGGTCTTCTTCCTGACTTTTTTGATAAGGTTTTTGCTGAAAATTGGGATGAAATGCTGACGCTTCAAAAGAAAATCAGAGCAGTTGAAAATGAGGCTGATGAATTAAAGAAAACTTTACGACTCAATTTGCCAAGCGGTTTGTTTATGCCGGTGGCAAGAATTGATTTGCTCAATTTACTATCATCTCAAGATAAAATTGCCAATAAAGCCAAAGATATTGCCGGTCTGGTTACTGGTAGAAAAATGGTTTTTCCTGAGAGCATTCGGGATGATTTAAAAGCATACCTGGCGCGCAGCATTGACGCCTCAGTACAGTCCGGTAAAGCCATCAAGCAACTGGATGAATTATTAGAATCTGGTTTTAAAGGCAGGGAAGTCAAAATTGTTGAAGAAATGATCAATGTGTTGGATAAGATTGAATACGATTCTGATGTGCTACAAATAAAAATGCGTCAAAAATTGTTTGACCTGGAGGAAAGCCTGCCGGCGGTCAACGTTATTTTCTTTTACAAGGTGATCGACTGGGTCGGAGATATTGCCGATCTGTCACAACAAGTCGGTTCGCGACTAGAATTGCTATTAGCAAGATAAGCCACCAAAAAATAAACAAGATAAATATAATTAGAGAGAATAAATATGGTCGACTTTTTTTCTGAATATCAGTTAATACTGATTAGTCTAGCCGGGGTCTTTGGTATTTTGATGGCTTTCGGGATTGGCGCAAATGATGTTGCTAATGCAATGGGAACATCGGTAGGCGCCAAAGCATTAACCGTTAAACAAGCCATCATTATTGCGATGATCTTTGAATTCGCCGGCGCATTTTTGGCCGGTGGTGAAGTTACCTCAACCATTAGAAAAGGCATTATTGATGCCTCGAGCATGGTTGATAGGCCAGAGCTATTGGTTTTTGGCATGATGGCATCTCTCTTGGCGGCGGGCATCTGGTTGATCATTGCCTCATATTTCGGCTGGCCTGTTTCAACCACTCATTCGATTGTTGGCGCGATTGTCGGTTTCGCTGCAGTTGGGATTGGTATGGACGTCGTTCAATGGGGAAAGGTCGGTTCGATAGTCGCCAGCTGGATAATATCCCCACTATTATCCGGAACCATGGCTTTTATGTTATTTACCAGCGTTCAAAAACTGATCCTTGACACGGATAATCCACTAAAGAATGCAAAAAAATACGTGCCTTATTATATGTTTTTAGCAGGTTTTATGATTTCGCTAGTTACCCTGATGAAAGGTCTTAAACATGTTGGAATTAACTTATCTTTTATGGAATCTTTGCTGATTGCTGTTGGATTTGGTTTATTGGTACTCATTGTGGGCAAAATTTTTATCGGTCGCCAAGTGGTACAAAAAGACGCAGATAAGGAATTTCATTATGCCAGTGTAGAAAAAGTATTTGCACTGTTAATGATTGTTACTGCCTGTGGAATGGCTTTTGCTCATGGGTCGAATGATGTAGCCAATGCCATAGGCCCACTTGCGGCTGTGGTGAGCATTGTTGAAAGCGGAGGTGTCATTGGCGCTAAATCGGTATTGCCTATGTGGATTTTGATACTTGGCGGCGGCGGTATTGTTGTCGGTCTGGCATTTTTCGGCGCGCCAGTGATGAAGACCATCGGTAAAAAAATCACAGAATTAACGCCAAGTCGCGGCTTTGCAGCGGAGTTGGCTGCTGCGACTACCGTAGTCATTGCCTCTGGAACCGGGATTCCCGTGTCGACAACTCACACTTTGGTTGGCGCGGTGCTTGGAGTGGGAATGGCCAGAGGGATCGCCGCGCTGAACCTGGGCGTACTGAAAAATATTGCGGTGTCCTGGGTGGTGACTTTGCCGGCTGGCGCAATCCTATCGATGATTTTTTTCTTTATACTAAAAGCAATTTTTCTTTAAGAATATATACTCGTTCCACCTTAACTCCGGATAAGAGCAGCCATCCAGTATCAGTATTTTAGCGACTCGACCCGTTAAGTTTGCTTTCAATTGATCGCTATTAACGCACAAACTTGCCTTGATAGTCGCTAAAAGACTGATACTGGCAGGTGAGCTTTTATTTAATCTGATGCTAACGGATTACTGACTACTCTTATCCAGAGTTGAGGTTACAGTAGGAGCGGTTAAAATGCTCCTGCAGAGAAGTGCTGAATTCAGCTACAAAATAAACCGAGTCAAATCCTCATCCTGAGCTAATTCGCCAAGCTGCTTTTTGACATAATCCGCATCAATAAGTAATTTATCGCCTGCATCTGACGCAGTATACGAGATTTCTTCCAACAGTTTTTCCATGACGGTATGCAAACGTCGTGCACCGATATTTTCGGTGGTTTCATTTACTTGCCAGGCCACCTGGGCAATACTTTCGATAGCATCTTCAGTAAATTCTATTTCTCTGTCTTCGGTTGCCATTAACGCAATATATTGTTTGCTAAGGGCTGCATCGGGCTCGGTCAAAATTCGCCTAAAATCATCAGCTGAAAGAGAGCTTAATTCAACTCTGATGGGAAGTCGGCCTTGTAATTCTGGGATCAAGTCGGACGGTTTGGCTAAATGGAATGCACCAGATGCAATAAATAAAATATGATCGGTTTTAATCATGCCGTATTTGGTCGATACAGTGCATCCTTCTACTAACGGCAGTAAATCCCTCTGAACACCCTCACGGGAGACCTCACCGCTACTGCCGCGGTCGCTTTTAGCGACTTTGTCAATTTCGTCCAGGAATACAATGCCATTATTTTCTACTGCTTCAACCGCCTTGGCTTTTAATTCATCTCGATTAACCAATTTTTCAGCTTCTTCTTCGGTCAATAACTTAAATGCATTTTTTATCTTCATTTTGCGCTTTTTAATTTTGTTTGGCGCTGAATTTTGAAACATATCCTGAAGTTGATTGGTCATATCTTCCATACCGGGAGGCGCCATAATTTCAATGCCGACGCTCGGGCCGCTAAGGTTTACCTCGATCTCTTGCTCATCAATGGTCCCTTCCCGTAACTTCTTACGAAACATCTGTCGGGCCGCAGAATTATCTTTTTCTTTTGGCTCATTTTCAAAGGTTCGGGCGGGCGGTAAAAGCACATCAAGAATTCTTTCTTCCGCGGCTTCTTCGGCTCTGATCTTGACTTTGTGGTGTTCCTGCTCGCGCAACATCTTAAAGGAGGAATCCACTAAATCTCGGATGATTGAATCAACATCCCGGCCCACATAACCAACTTCGGTGAATTTAGTGGCTTCGATTTTTATGAATGGGGCGTTAGCTAGTTTAGCTAAACGGCGGGCGATTTCAGTTTTTCCAACACCGGTGGGTCCAATCATCA
>CAZOBX010000160.1:7282-13540 GCA_964578045.1 uncultured Kangiella sp.
AATCATCAGGATATTTTTAGGGGTTATTTCGTTTCTTAGATCGCCGCTGACTTGCATCCGTCGCCAGCGGTTTCTTAGCGCTATAGCAACTGACTTCTTGGCATCATTTTGACCGATGATGTGTTTATCTAATTCATGAACTATTTCACGAGGAGTCATTTGAGTCATTGGTTTGTTTCCACTGATTTATCTAGCAAAAAGGTAACCGGGCTTATTTGCAGTCCAGTTCTTCAATAGTATGGTTATGATTGGTGAATACGCAGATATCTCCGGCGATTTTTAAACCGGTTTCAACAATTTCTTTTGCGCTTAGGTCTGTTTTTTCCATTAACGCGCGTGCTGCCGATTGTGCAAAAGGTCCACCTGATCCGATTGCCATTAATCCTTCTTCCGGCTCAATGACATCACCGTTTCCGGTTATTATCAATGAGTGTTCACTATCCGCTACCGCTAATAGCGCTTCGAGTTTACGCAGCATGCGATCGGTTCGCCAATCTTTAGCGAGCTCGACCGCGGATCTCATGAGTTTGCCTTGGTATTTTTCTAATTTGGCCTCAAAACGCTCAAATAAGGTAAATGCATCGGCGGTGCCTCCAGCAAAACCTGCGATCACTTGATTATGATATAAGCGGCGTACTTTACGGGCGTTGCCTTTCATTACGGTATTACCCATGGAGACTTGTCCATCACCGCCGATCACGACTTTGCCGTTGCGACGAACTGATAATATGGTGGTTCCGCGATATTGTTCCAAGAGTGACTCCGAAGATTGATAGGGCTATAACCTGTCGAGTCTATTTGGGTATTAATTGGTTATTTTCAAGGTATCAACAAAAAAAGCTGTGAGTCACGAGCTGCCCGCAGCCTTTACTCCTGTTGTTTCTTCAGGTATTTAGCTAATTGAGCTTGAAGCGATTTTGGCACCTGTTTAAAGGTCAAACTTCCGGTTTCAGGATTAAAGCTAATATTGTCATCCATTCGATCCGATGAAAAACTGATACTCAAGTCTTTCTCACGACCATAAAAACGCACATATTTTTTCAGGCTGTTTCTGTGGGCGTAAATTTCTTTTTGCGGTATTTCCTGATTTTCAGATACAAAATTGGCGAATTTTTCCGGTTCGTTTTCATTGAGTACTTGGGAGAGAGAATCAAAATTAATCGGATTTCCTTGCATATCCTGATCGACGCAATAATTTACAACTGTATTTTTAGTGCTATTGCTTTCATCCTTATCCAGAGACTGAGCATACTGATCAACAATGCTTAGGAATTCATCCGTTTGCTGTTGCAAGTTGACCCCAGAGATAAATCCCGAGAATTTGGTAAAAGCGTGGGTTAGCTCTTTGCTACTTCGGCTGGTTTGAATGGTCAGGTATTGTTGCCAGTCTTTAATTGCCCATTGAGAAAAATCAAGTTTTAAAACATAATTTAATTTGCCCCCATTGACATAGGATAAATTTTCCACTTGGAGCTGTGAGTCAATAAACTGGGCATCGGAATGATTGATCCAGAAAACGTATAGGTATTCATGTTCCATCAGTTCTTCAACCACAAACAAGAGGTGAGCCGAAAAGGGCTCTTCACTTTCTGCCAAGGTTAGTTTTAATTGCTCGGTCATTTTTTGACTGAGCGATACAAAACCAAGCTCTTGTTGGCTGTACTTACTAAGCCAACCAGGCAATGGATTGTCTCCCTGTTCGGGGTCAAACCACCCATATTGTCTTGTTGCACTGCGTTGAAGGGACTGTCTTAGCTGAGTAAAAAGAGAAATAACCGGGCCTTCATTGAGATTCTCTTTATCCCTTAAATTTAGTTGGATTTCCTTATCTCCAGAGGAGGACAGGCCATGAATAATGCAATGTTTAACGGTCATTGAGTTAGCAGTTTCGTTATTTCTGGGAATGGATTTGAGTATATAGGAAAAAAACGCTAATGTCGGTGATAAGTTAGTTCGAGAGTCGAATTGATTATCTACCGAATTTTGAAAATCTTTTATGTATTTTTAGTAGTCATACGACAACTTTGGTCATAGTCAAAAGGACAAGGAATTGCTATGGTATAGAATCAGTGCAGGGAGTGAAACCTACAGGTTTTACAATAACAGGGATAATATTCAGGTCTTTAATAATAATGAAACGTAATAATCAGGAATACCTATTGCTTGCGCTAAGCGCATTCGCCGTCATTGCGATCATCCCATTTGCGTTTGTGCGATTCGTACAGAATGAATGGCTTATTGGAGTGGTCGATTCTGTTATTGTCATCGGCATGGCGATCACCTTTATTTACGTTTATAAAACCCACAAAATCCAGACTCCCAGTATTGGTTTAGCTATTTTTTCGGCGGTCGCAGCGGTGGTTAGCGTACATGTTAAAGGCGTTGAAAACATCTATTGGGTTTATCCGGCAGTGGTGGCTACCTATTATTTGCTAAAATATCACTGGGCGAGTTTGATTACCATTTTAGCCGTTGGTTTCTTAATCCCGGTACTTTATGTAGAGGTCGATCTGCTGGAATTCATGTCGATTTTGACCACTATATTTATGACCAGTATTTTTGGTTTCTTTTTTTCCAAAAGCGTTATGGACCAGCATCAACAATTGTCTAATTTAGCCACCAGAGATTCATTAACTAATACCGGTAATCGCAGGGCATTGGATGAAAAACTGGAAGAACTAACCACTGTTCAAGCTCGTAGGACTTCTTCGATTTCTCTAATTTTATTAGATTTAGATCACTTTAAATCAATCAACGATGAATTTGGACATATGATTGGTGACCAGGTATTGATCCGAGTGGTTGAAATAATTAAAGGTCGGATCCGATTGACCGATACTTTGTATCGATTTGGCGGTGAAGAATTTGTTATTGTTCCGTTAGAACTGACTCTGGCGTTAACCAAAAAATTAGCGGAACAACTAAGAATATTGGTTGAAAATAATGTGTTGGTTCCCGAAAATCCAGTCACTATCTCTTTGGGTGTCGCCGAATATAGACAAGGTGAGACCAGTGAGCAATGGTTGAGAAGGGCTGATGAAGCTTTGTATCAAGCGAAAAGAACTGGACGAAACAAAGTTTGCGTAGCTGATAGGGAAGTAGCAAGTACTAAGTTTTAAGTGCTATAAGAGAAAAAATATGCTACCAGAAACATCTGGCCCATCCTTTTTTAGAACTTAGAACTTAGAACTTAGAACTCAACAACTTGTCAATAAATTTCTGGCCGGTTTTTCCCAGTTGTTTTTCTGCGCGCCAAACCAGGTGAGGGGTAAAGTTAAAACGTGAACCATGTCGATATTTGACTTCTACCAGTCGATTGGTTGAGAGTTCTTTTTTCACCAGATAATGAGGCATCCAACCAAACCCTATCCCTTGTAATACCGCTTGTTTTTTACTTTTGAAATCACTGAGATAAAACATTCTTTCACCACCAAAGTGCATGTGTTCTACCGAATACAAATCTTGATCACTTGAATCATGGACACTCAGTTCAATATGTTGTTGTAAGGTATTGAGGTCAACTTTTTTGAGTTTGGCCAGGGGGTGATCGTGACTGACACATAATAAACATTCAACTTCAGGTAGCGGCTGGGCCAACAATTGGGTTGAGGCCTGGTATTCTTTTACCAACATCAAATCCGCCTGGTTTTGTTCAAACCGATGTTGTACCCCACCTAGATATTCCATGGTCAGCGATATTTTTGTTGGGATATCTTCGCTAATTAATGATTTGATTACACTCATGATCGGGGAAATTTCTAATATCCCGTCAATCACCACCTCAAAGCTGGGCTCCCATTCCTGGCCCAACTGACGAGCCAATTGCTCGATAAGCTCAGCTTGGGCTAAAAGTCGCTTGCCTTCGCTCAAGATGGCTCTGCCTTCCGGTGTAAGTACCGCTCGATACTCGCTGCGGTCAAGAATAGACAGGTTTAGACTAGTTTCTAATTTTCGGATTTGGTAACTGACTGCCGATTGGGCGCGATGGAGTACTTTTGCGGCGGCCGCAAAGCTGCCTTGTTCGATAATGGTATTTAGTACCCTGATTGAATCGAGGTCGAGTTTCATATTATCTTTGCAAGCATTGCTACATCTATTAAATCGATGATCTTTAGTTTGACATCATATAAAAATTATATGTCCATGTCGATGATAGTCTTGAAGCCCCGGAAAATGAACGCAATAGTATTGGCGAAAGTGTGATGAAGTTAAGCGAAACCTTCCATTTATAACTCATTTGGTGAAAAAATCACCAAAAACAATGCTTTCACGAGCGATTACGAGTAGAATACGCGCCTTTATTTATGTCGGTGAATTTAGCCTTGGTCCAAATTCCCCGACAACCCGCTTTTTTTGAGGCATTAGCCAGTGATTAGTAAGTTAAGAAACATCGCAATTATCGCTCACGTCGACCACGGTAAAACTACCTTAGTTGATGAGCTGTTGAAGCAGTCCGGAACGCTTGTTACGCGAGGCGATGCAACTGAACGAGTGATGGATTCTAATGACCTTGAAAAAGAACGTGGTATCACCATCTTGTCTAAAAATACCGCGATCAAGTGGAATGATTACCGGATTAATATTGTGGATACCCCGGGTCATGCCGATTTCGGTGGTGAAGTTGAGCGAATTATGTCGATGGTTGATTCAGTCCTGTTACTGGTCGATGCGGTCGATGGTCCGATGCCGCAAACTCGTTTTGTGACTCAAAAGGCGTTTGCTCAAGGATTAAAACCCGTGGTGGTTGTCAACAAAATCGATCGGCCGGGCGCTCGACCTGATTGGGTGATTGATCAAATTTTCGATTTATTTGATAGATTAGGTGCTACCGATGAGCAGCTAGATTTTCCGATTATTTACGCATCTGCGTTAAATGGATATGCCTCAACCGAAGATACGGTGAGAGACGGCAATATGAATCCGCTGTTTGAAGCGATCATTGAACATGTTGAAGCGCCGCAAGTTGAAGTCGACGGTCCCACATTAATGCAAATTTCCTCTTTGGATTACTCAAGCTATGTCGGCGCGATTGCTGTTGGTCGAATTACCCGAGGAAAAATCCGTAAGAATCAGATCCTGACCAGTATCAATGCCGAAGGCAAAACTCGTAGGGTCAAAGTTGGCCAGGTATTAGGTTATATGGGGCTGGAAAGAACTGAAATAGAAGAAGCTAACGCTGGTGATATCATCGCGATCACCGGAATTGGTGAGCCAAATATCTCAGATACCCTGTGTGATCCCGATAACGTCGCAGCGATGGAACCGCTGACCGTTGATGAGCCGACCGTCACCATGACTTTTCAAGTTAACACTTCACCTTTTGCCGGAAAGGAAGGTAAGTTTGTTACTTCTCGTCAGATTCTGGAACGTCTGGAAAAGGAATTGATCCACAATGTGGCATTACGTGTTGAGCAAATGGACGATGCTGATAAATTCAGGGTCTCCGGTCGTGGTGAATTGCATTTGTCAGTGTTGATTGAAACCATGCGTCGTGAAGGTTTTGAAATGGCGGTTTCTCGGCCTGAAGTGATTATGAAGGAAGTCGATGGGGTAATAATGGAACCTTATGAGAATGTCACCATCGATGTTGAAGAAGCCCACCAAGGTACTATCATGGAGCGCATGGGTGAGCGTAAAGCCGAAATGCGTGATATGCAACTTGACGGAAACGGCCGAGTCAGACTTGATTTTTATATTCCCTCACGCGGTCTGATCGGTTTCCAAACTGAATTTATGACGGCGACCTCTGGCTCTGGTTTGATCTATCACACTTTCGATGCTTATGGACCCGCTCATAAAGGCACACTGGCTCAGCGTCACAATGGCGTCATGATCTCAAATTCGATGGGTAAAGCGCTCGGTTATGCTTTATTTAACTTTCAGGATCGCGGTCGTTTATTTATAGGCCATGCGGTTGAAGTATATGAGGGCATGGTCATCGGTATTCATTCAAGAGATAACGATTTAACCGTGAATCCGATTAAAGGTAAGCAGCTGAACAATATTCGCGCGTCGGGTACTGATGAAAATATCGTACTGTCGCCACCGATTATTATGACTTTAGAGCAAAGTCTGGAATTTGTTGATGATGATGAATTAGTCGAAGTAACCCCAAAAAGTATTCGAATTCGTAAAAAGTTTTTAACTGAAAGCGAGCGTAAACGTGCCGGTCGATTGCCTAAAGGTGATAAGAAGTAGATTATATACCCGTGCTACCTCAAAATGCAGGTTCCAGTGTTCAGCTAAAATACCTGAACA
>CAZOBX010000161.1:0-6421 GCA_964578045.1 uncultured Kangiella sp.
GCTTCCAATAGCTCGCTATTACGGCGCAAGCTCGCCTTGATAGCCACTAAATTAGTCGTACCGGTCCAAATTTCAGCATTAGATTTTACCTAACCTATTGTTATTTAACACATGATGCTGAAAATTAAAAAAGGGTGCTGGCTATTCTTATCCCGAGTTCAGGTTAAATAAAACTGACGCTTTTAAATCTAGAGAGGAAATCAATGCAAGCAAACCTAATTATCGGCGCTGAAATAGCGCCAGAGCAATTGTTTAGCTGGGCAGGGCAGGCCGCATCATACGGCTGGATGATCCTGATTTTTCTGCCGCGGCGGATAAAGCCGTTGTTCTTTATCCCGCAGTATTTGATCCCATTTGGAATTGGACTGCTCTATAGCGGATTAGTTTTAACCCATTTTTTCAGCGGAGAAGGCGGCTTCGGTTCTATTACTGATGTCCGAACGCTATTTGAAAATGACCATATGTTACTGGCTGGCTGGGTCCATTACCTGGCATTTGATCTGTTTATCGGTGCATGGATTGCGCGAAATGCCGATGTCCTTGGAGTTTCTCGCCTCATTCAGGCACCGATTCTGGTTGCAACTTTTCTATTTGGACCGCTTGGGCTGGTTCTATTTTTGTCCATGCGGGCAGCCTTTTATAAAACAGAGGACAAGTAAATGATGTTTATAGATATGTTTAAGATTCAAGCTAAGGAATATCCAAAGCTGGCCTTTGGGTTAGGTTATCGGCTTGACGATGATCATGTCACACGTGTGTGGCTGATGAGTGTCTTGTTTCTGGTGGCTGTGACGATCGTTTTGATGCCCGCTTATTATTTAGATGGGCGGGTACTTGACAGCGCCCCGATTTGGGCCAAACCGATTAAGTTTAGTGTGTCTCTGACGATGCACTTTCTAACCCTGGTGCTGCTTGCTAAACAGCTCGGGTGTCGGCATCGCGCGGGCATCACGCTCACATTTTTCGGCTATGCCGCTGTGGCCTCAATGTTGCTTGAACAGCTTTACATAACAATACAGGCGGCTCGGGGGCGACAATCACATTTTAATGGGGAAACAGATTTTGAGGCTTTGATGTTCTCAGTCATGGGGGTGGGAGCTGTGTTTCTGGTGCTTGCATCTTTTGTTCTTGGTCTGATGATCTGGAAATACGGTAAAAAGAACCACTCAGGTTTACGCCTTGGCTCGATTCTCGGACTGATACTGGGCTCTGTGTTGACCTTATATTACGGCATGGCTATGGGTAACATCCCATCGCAATCGCATTTGATTGGCGAGGCTGTCAGCAACGCCAATGTACCGCTGATGGGATGGTCTCGCGAAGTGGGCGATCTGCGCATTCCGCATTTTTTGGCGACCCATATGATGCAAATTTTACCTTTGACAGGTTTGATCTTCGACCGATTGAGGATGCGACCTCGGGCTATAGTGTCTATTATGGCTTTATTGCTGACAACCGCGAGTGCAGCGGCCTTTTCTCTAGCTTTGTCGGGTACGGCAGTATTTCCTGTGTAAAGCTAAAGCACAAAGGGTTTCAAAAGGTTGAGAAATAATTATTGCAGATCTCGAGATCTTTATTCGATACAACGGCAATAAGCGAACTCATGATGATCAGTTTCTCCAACATAGGTGTTGCTGATGATATGGATTTTAATCGAGGCTGAGGCTAGCCCAAGAGCGTAAAAACAGGACTTGGAGTTAGTATCGGTTTATTATTGTTAATGCTTTGAAAATAACTAGAAAAACTGAATGGTTTGAGATAAAAACGTGAACTTACCACTAATATTATTCAGGACAGGATTTGCTTCATGATAATTTTTATCTCGCTGGCAGGGCACATCGCTGTCGCTTATTTGCATATTTTATTATCTTGGCGATTTTATTCACAAAGGCGCGACAATTTTTTTGTGCATTTGTTTTGGATCCTGATGATACTGAGTCTTGTACTCCATTCAATTTATGCCATTTATTATTTGGCTTTACTATTTGGACTAAGTGACCTTATCAAATACATCACGGTGTTAGGATTTAGTTTATTGGCTTTTTATCCGGCGATTTTAGCCACTCTAGTGTTAGGTCAACTCACCGAACAACCAATAAAAAGAAATCTAATAGCCAATGGGATGGCCTATATTAGCAAAGACCCCCGCAAACTGTTTATGGTTTGTATCGGTATTGCTATCTTAACAATATTAGTCTCTATTGTAATTGCGCCTCCGTTTGAACAACTGCGATATATTGGTTTTGGCAATCCCTTTGCATTAGGTTATTTGTTGGTTTTATGTTTGTTATGGTTATTAATGTTTTTGTTGGGGTTTAGAGCGGTTACCAAACGACGTCAATTTATAAACCCTTTTTTCGGATTCATGATAGCGGTGTTTTTAGTTTTAAGCATAATGTCAGTCTTGATTGAACCGGGACACGCATGGAGCCTGATACCGATAATTTCAACCACCGGCTTGTCTCTCAGTTTTTGCTGGTCTCGTTTTCGGACCCAATTTATGGATGTTATTTTTAATCAATTTATTCGTATTGTCATGTTGATTGCGATTGTCGTTGGGTTGAGTGAATTGTTCTCCTGGATGAACCTTAAACAACTGAGTAGCGGCGTTCAGATGTTGACTCTTTTTAGTTTTCTGTTGACGATCAGCTTATTATTTAGATGGCTTAGTCTCAAGTTGACGTCACTGTGGCATCCACCCATAGAAACCCTTGCACAGCTTCATGCAGAATTGCCGACGCGGCTGACCCTGTGTACCGATATCTCCAGTTCGATTGAACAGACAGAGCAATATTTATCTGCGCTCTTTTCAACCCAGGTCGCTATCAATCGTTCGCTGCCGGATTCGGTGCAGTCATTGTCGCTCAATGGGGTCCCACAAATTGAAATACAGCTAACTTATATGCGGCAATGGATGCCGTGGTTTTCCGAAGCGCTGAATTGGGTTCGTACCGCTGGGCTTTATTTACAGAGTCACTTAAAAATCTTACAATCGCTAGAGCAAGAGCATCAACAAAAATTAAAGACTGAGGAGCTTACGTCGCTCGCCGCAAAAGCTGAATTACTGGCGATGAGGTCTCAAATAAGGCCGCATTTTCTATTCAACATTCTCAATTCGATTCATCATTTCGTTAGAACAGAGCCGCAACTGGCCGAACAAACTATTGAAATACTGTCCGAAATATTACGAAGTGTTTTGACTATTTCAGATAAAGATAAAGTGCCTTTACATCAAGAATTGAATATTGCCGAAAAGTACCTGTCGATAGAAAAAATACGATACGGTGAACAATTTGAATATCAATTGCATATTGAGAAAGAATGTCATGGATTATTGATCCCTCCTTTTTGTGTGCAACCTTTAGTAGAAAATGCGATCAAACATGCGGTAGATTCTCAATTCGAGCCCGTATTAATTGTCGTTAATGTAAAACTTGAAACTACCCATCTTGATAACGAGCAACTAGTGATCCAGGTGTTGGACGACGGCCCTGGATTAAGTAAGCAATCATCAACAGGTTTAGGCATTGCACTAAAAAACATTAAAAGTCGGCTAAAATTACTTTATGGAACTGACAGTGAACTTATATTAGAGAATCGGCCAGAAAAAGGCACAATTGCTTCAGTAAACATTCCTATACAGCCGAGTGATGTCTCATGAGTACTTTGGTATGAAGGAAAGAACAGCTATTAGAGTATTAATTGTTGATGATGAAGCTGCTGCCAGGAAAAAGCTTCTGCACTATATTGAAAGTGATAAGCGATTTTGCGTGGTCGGGCAAGCCAAAAATGGTCAAGAAGCAATTAATAAAATATCAGAACTACAACCCAATCTTTTATTATTGGACATACAAATGCCGGGTATGTCCGGTTTTGACGTTTTACGTTTGATGGACGTTGGCAGTCCTGCGATTATATTTACTACGGCCTATGATGAATATGCAGTAAAAGCCTTTGAAGTCTCTGCAATAGATTATCTGTTAAAACCTATTTCTGCACAACGCTTACAGAAGGCCTTGGATAAAGTGATCCATTTGTTCCAAGTTAATTGGGATGAAAAAATCGATAGCGTTTTACAAAAACTTAAACATAAAGATTACGCAAAAATATTGGCTGTTCGCCACTTAAGACGAATTAGTTTACTCAATGTGGAAGATATCAGTCATATCGTTTCAGAGCACCGGTTAATCAACGTCTATAATCATGAAGACGAACGATTCTGGACCAACGAAAATTTGTCTCAAATAGAATCTCGACTCAACCCAGATTATTTCATGCGGATTCATCGTGGAGCCATCATAAATCTTTCTGCGAAATTTGAAATAGAACCATGGGACAGTGGCCGATTAAAATTACATTTTAAAAATGACAAAGAGCTTGTTGTTAGCAGGGATCATGCTAGCAATCTTCAAGAACGTTTAGGGTTTTAATAATGATGTATCAGCAGCTGTTCTCCTTAAAATTTTAACCAGATGTTGCAGAGCCCTCTTAATTTCGAATGGCCTGTCCGGTCAGAATATATATCCCAGAGCGGTAGATCATGTCACATCGAGAGGCAAGCTTTGGCAAGCGGTATATAAAACCAAAGCTGCTTTAAGGGTTTTATTTGATAACCATACGGCCCTTTCCATCTGCACAATAATCGTTATAACACCAGCACTATAAAACAGCAGAATCCCCTTATTTGTTATGCTAGAAAAAACATTTGAACGTTTGTTGTACGCCAGTCGTTGGTTTTTGGCACCTATTTATATCGGTTTAAGTATCGGCTTACTACTGCTAGGCATCAAATTCTTTCAGGAAGTCATCCATCTGTTCCCCACAGTATTAGATATGAAAGAAACCGACCTGGTTTTGTTTATCTTATCGATGGTGGATATTGCGCTGGTTGGCGGTTTAATCGTGATGGTGATGTTTTCCGGATATGAGAATTTTGTATCCCGGCTGAATATCGACGATGGTGCTGAAAAACTCTCCTGGTTAGGCAAATTAGATTCAGGCTCTATAAAACAAAAAGTCGCTGCATCAATCGTTGCGATTTCCTCGATTCATCTACTCCAAAAATTTATGAATATATCCGACTCTTTCATCGAAAAACCCGCCGCGCATGAATCACAATTAATGTGGTATGTGATTATTCATTTGACCTTTGTGCTTTCTGCACAGGGTATGGCGTGGGTTGACAGAATTAACCGAAGTTAGTAATTTTGTTCTTGTAAGCTCAAAAACTTGTTACAACCACTAGCCGGTTGATTGAACCTTAACCGTTTATTTTTGTGTTAAGCTGAAGATTCAAGTCCCTTCACTTAAAAACAATAACAGGTTAAATAATGAACCCCCTTAACCCTTTAAAGGTCGTTTTAGTGGCATTTATTGCTATTGGATTATTCCATTCGAACAGTTTTGCCAGTATCAAGATGAAACCTACCCCAGTGGTTGGGTTAAATTATCAAAAGCAATTGCCCCCGGACGATTATGATCCCACCATTCCTACTCCGGAATCACTACTGGGATTTCCAGTCGGTCAACGAACCGCTACCCCGGTTCAAATAGCGGATTCCGTTAATCGTTGGGCCGCTGCCAGCGATAAAATGCAATTAGTCGAATACGCCAGAACCCATGAAGACCGACCGCTTTATTATGCAATCATTTCAACCCCTGAGAATCTGGCAAAAATCGACTCAGTCAAACAAGACCTGGCGAGGCTGGCCAACCCCAAAGATTTAACCAGTAGTGATGCAAAAACGATTATCGAGCGACTGCCAGCAGTTTCCTGGATGGCCTACTCGATCCATGGCAATGAGTCTTCCGGCTCTGATGCGTCTTTGGCGGCTGTCTATCACTTGATTGCTGCTAAAGGACAAGATATCAAAGAGCTATTGTCTAAAAGTATTGTCATTATTGACCCATCGCAAAACCCCGATGGCCGCGCCAGATTCACTAAAATGCTGGAGCAAAGCCGAGGCATTGCACCCAACATTGACGATCAGTCTACCTTACATGCCGGTTATTGGCCCTGGGGCAGAACCAATCATTATTTGTTTGATTTAAATCGGGATTTTATTCTCGGAGTACATCCAGAAACTATTGGTCGGGTCAAAGCGATTAACCAATGGCATCCGCAGTTAGTGATCGATGGACACGAGATGGGTTCGCAAGGGACTTATTTATTTGCCCCCGCCAGAGAACCGATTAATAAAAATCTGTCATTGGCATCAAAAAAATGGGGTAAGGTCTTTGCCAACGAGCAAGCGGCTTCGTTTGATCAAAACAACTGGCCTTACTACACTGGAGAATGGTTTGAAAATCTCTATCCGGGTTATTCCAGCTATTCAGAATTTCGCGGTAGTATTCATATTCTTTATGAACAAGCTCGCATTGCCGAAGATGGTGTCAGGCAAGGTAATGGTCGAATCTTAAG
>CAZOBX010000161.1:6431-13523 GCA_964578045.1 uncultured Kangiella sp.
AGTTACCGGGAGTCGGTTCATCATCAGCTCACCAGCACCATCGCTAACTTAAAAACCTTAGCTAAACATTCAAAAGATATTTATCGGGATTATCTGACTGATCGACGAAAGAGCATCTCCAGCAATAGCGACTATGCCGATATCACTTATGCCTTACCGCCAAGCGACAATACTAAGCGCAGGTTGGGATTTATTCGTTTAATGAAACTGCAGGGATTTGAACTCTACACCACCCAAAAAGCAACGTCGTACAGTAATGCCACTAATCAGCTAGGCGAAAAAGTAACTGCTAACTTACCCAAAGGTAGTTTGATTATAAGAAACAGGCAACCAGAAGCCCGTTTACTTGCAGCCATTTTAGAATTTGACGCTAAAATTGATGACGCGGTTTTAGTCGAGGAAAGACAAAAAGTGCTGCGCGATGGATCGAGCATTATGTACGATACCACCGCGTGGAACCTAACCATGATGCATGGGGTTGAGGCATTTTCCATTCCGCAGTTTATTGATTCTAATATCGAACCTTACCAAGCGCCAGAGTTATCCTATGGCATTGTAAAAAAAGAAAAATCAATTGCTTATATTGTTGACGGGGCAAACGATGCCTCAGTCGGATTTGCTGCCCGTTTATTGGAGCAAAAGGTCAAAGTTCGAGTGCTTGATAAAAAGGCGCTATTAGATGGGCATTCTTTTGGCCGCGGCTCGGTAGTTGTTAATCGGTATGATAACGAATTTTTTAATGGAGACCTGGACGCGATTGTTGATACAACTTCGATAGAAGTTTCGGTTTCCGCAATTGCGATAAGCAGCGGTTTAGGTGCCGATGAATTACCCGATATTGGCGGTGCTCATTTTCGATTATTGCAACAACCAAAAATCGCTTTGTTATCTCGTGGCGGAATTAATGCTTATGATTTTGGTGCGATATGGCATTCAATCGATTCAAATCTGGGAATTCGCCATTCTCACCTGAGCATGGATACCATCAGTCTTAATGATTTAAGACGTTATAATACCTTAGTGATCCCCAGTTTATTTTTTGGAAAATTGGACAAAGAATTATTGGTAATGATCAATAAGTGGGTTGAAGCGGGCGGGACCTTGATTGCTATTGATAGTTCGATCCCTGACCTGGTTGATCCAAAAGCCAAATTCAGTAATGTTCGTATGCTCAGTCAAACCTTTAAAGAAGTCGATAAATATGATGTGGCTTTGCAACGAGAATGGTTGGCACAACAAGAGCAATATAAAGTGATAGAAAATCTTTGGACGCATAATGCCGCGGAACAAATTACTTACCCCTGGACCAACGGCGTGGAAAGTTCACCAGAAAAAGTATTAAAAAAACAGGAAGAATGGCTAACAAAATTCGCTCCATCAGGAGCCATTGTGGCAGCTCGTAGTGATCAAAAACATTGGCTGACATTCGGCTCACCTAAAAACTTACCGGTGCTTGTTTCTAATAATCCGATTTTAATGTCAGATGAAAAATCGCAAGCGATCGTTCGTATGGGGGTGTATCAGGAAATGGATAAAAGTATGTGGCAAAAAATTGTCGCCTCTTTTAAAGATAAGCCGGTATCACGCAAAATCGGTTGGTCGAGTTTGCCAGATGAATACGAGTTAAAACTTAGAATGAGCGGGTTATTGTGGCCAGAAGCCAGCCAGAGGATCGCCAATTCGGCTTATTTGACTCGTGAACAAAAAGGCAATGGACAGATCATTTTGTTTGCCAGTCAACCGGTATTTCGTGGTTCGACTTTAGCGACTAATCGTTTGTTGTTAAACGCATTGGTTTACGGTCCAGGTCTTGGGACCAATAATGTGGTTAATCCATAAACCAAGAAAAATCGGTTGAATCACCAAAGTCTCGGCATCTCCTTGGAGCGCCTAGTAAACCCTTGACTGCGGTATGAGGACAGGCTCAATTATTGGTTCTGTCCTTTTAACTTTAACTGCTGTTGCTCAATTTGTTTCGCAATGGTTTGTGGCGAACCGGTATGACGACAGAGCCAATAATAAGCGCCGGGAACAATAAATAAGGTAAAAATACTCGCTAGCGAAACCCCTGCAAATATAACCACGCCGATCACCATACGGCTTTCAGCGCCAGGCCCCGATGCAAGCACTAAGGGGATCGCGCTGGTGATCGTGGTAAAAGTGGTCATAACAATAGGCCGCAAACGTTGCTGTGCTGCATTGATCAAGGCGTTTTCAAAAGATACTCCCGCGTCCCTTAGCTGATTGGCAAATTCGACAATTAAAATACCATTTTTTGCCGCTAAACCGATCAGCATGACTATCCCAATCTGGCTATAGATATTTAGGCTCATCCCCATAAACTCCAGTCCCGCTAAAGCTCCGACCAAAGCCAATGGTACTGTAAGTAAGATCACTAATGGATGGATAAAGCTTTCAAACTGTGCCGATAAAATCAAATAAGTAAGTAGCAGAGCTAAAATAAAAACAAATAAAATTGAAGTGCCCGACTCTTTTAATAACATTGATTGTCCTTTGTAATCGATTTGCACTTCTTCCGGCAAATATTGATCAACGATGTTATTGAGAAAAACCAAAGCCTCTCCGAGTGCGTAGCCATCGGCTAAATTGGCGCTAATGGTGATACTTCGCAGACGGTTATAACGATTTAGTTGAGAGGAGGTTGCGTTTTCCTCCAAGGTGATTAAATTGGACAAGGGGATCAATTGATTGCTGCTGCGAGAGCGTACATAAATATTTTCGATATCTTTAGGGCTTTGATAATCGGTTTTAACCCCTTCAACGATGACATCGTACTCTTCGCCGCGATCAATAAAACTGGTGACCCGACGCTGACCTAACATCGTTTCCAGAGTTTTGGCGATATCTCCCACGGGAACACCCAGATCGTAGGCGCGATTGCGATCAATTTGCACCATTAACTGCGGATAGGTTTCTTTATAATCACTATTAATTCCCGACAAGTTGGGGTTTTGCTGAGCTTTTTCAATGACAATATCTCGCCATTTGGCCAGGTCATTATAGGTATTACCTTGTAATACAAACTCAACCGGCGAACTACTGCCACCACCACCTATTCCGCGACGCATAATGGCAAACGCTCTTACATCGGTGACACTTTGTAATTCGCGGTTTATTTTGTTAATAAACTCAAAAGAGTTAAAAGTCCGCTCACCCCAATCTGGTAAACCAATAACTGCAATGCCTCCGGTACCGCCAAAACCCGGCACTCGCACGATTACGCGATCTAGCTCTCCGCGCCGCTGATAAGCCAATAATTTGTTTTCAATTTTCTGCATGTTGCTAACATTGCTTTCATAACTGGCTCCTTCGGCTCCTTGCATTATGATAAACAAGTTACCTCGATCTTCTTTGGGGGTGTATTCCGATGGTATTTGTACAAATAGTAAATAGATCGCAATTAACGACAAAACAAGTACCGAAACGGTGAGCAGCGGTTGATGAATGCTGGTAGCTAAAGCGCGTCCATAGGCGGCTTCGACCCAGGCAAATCCTTTATCCAAGCGTTGACCAAATGATGAACTTCTAGTGCGATGCTTTAGCATTCTTGAGCACATCATTGGTGTTAAAGACAATGCTGTAATACTGGAGAATACCACTGCAGAGGCAATCGCGATGGCAAATTCGGTAAATAAGCGCCCCATATTACCGGAAATAAAAATCAGTGGTATAAACACTGCGACCAAAACCAGGGTTGTCGCAATAACTGCAAAGGCTACTTCTCGACCACCTTCATAGGCCGCCATCAATGGCGTTTGCCCATTTTCGATGCGGCGATAGATGTTCTCAAGCACAACAATGGCATCATCGACCACTAAACCAATCGCCAAAACCAATGCGAGTAAGGTTAGTAAATTAATAGAAAAGCCAAACCAGGACAACACCATCATTGAACCAATCAATGCAACCGGTACCGTAACCGCAGGAATGAGTGTGGCCCTGACATTCCCCAAAAACAGAAAAATAACCAGAACTACCATTGACATTGCGATAGCCAAAGTACTATAAACTTCGTTAATCGAGCCTTGTATAAACACCGATGAATCGTAACTATTGGTGATCGTCGTTCCAACTGGTAATGCTTCTCGGATGGCAATCATTTCTTGACGGGCTGATTTAACGACTTCCAAAGTATTTGCTTTCGATTGCTTAATAATACCCAGACCGACCATATTTTTGCCGTTGCCACGGAACATATTTTCATCATCTTCGGCGGCGATTTTAACTTCGGCAATGTCGCCCAAACGCACCAGACTATTGTCTGCTGAACGGGTAATAACCATACTGGCAAAATCCTGCGAGGTTAGATAACCTCGCTCAACCCTGATCGAAAAGTCGCGTTCTATCGACTCAACTTTTCCGGCTGGCAATTCAATATTTTCATCTCTTAAGGTTGATTCAATATCGCCGACAGTCACATTACGAGCAGCCATCGCAGTACGACTCAACGATATTTTCATCGCGTAAGTTCGCCCACCGCCTACTCGAACACGCGCAACGCCGTCAACAACCGCAAAGCGATCAACGATATAACGCTGGGCATAATCAGTGAGTTCTAAAGTGGTCATGCTGTCACTTTGCAGCACAAACCAGACAATTACGTTTTCATCATCGTTGGCTTTAAAGACTTCTGGCGGATCGGCTTGTTCCGGTAGGCTCTTCAACGCACGTGAAATACGATCTCTGACATCATTGGTGGCTGCGTCAATATCACGATCGAGTTCAAATTCTATAGTAATACTTGAGCGGCCGACCCGGCTGGTTGAAGTGATATTCTTAATCCCTTCCACCCCACTGATCCGGTCTTCCAATACCTGGCTTATTTTAGTCTCAACAATCGCCGCGGAAGCACCAGGATATGAAGTGTTGATGCTGACCACTGGTGGATTTATGTCTGGGTATTCTCTCAAAGGTAACAAGAAAAATGCCACCACACCAAAAGTGATCAGTAACAGATTTATCACGGTCGCGAACACCGGACGTTTAACCGAAATATCAGATAAAATCACAGCCTAGTTCTCCAGCACGTTGACTAGACTACCGTCGCGAAGTTTTAGCGTTCCTTCAATCACCACTTGTTCTGCCTGGGTGAGCCCTGAAATAATTTCAACAATGCCCGGTTGGCGGCGCCCCACTTTAACGGCTTTTCTAATCGCCGTGCCATTTTTAATCACAAACACATAATGTTTCTCTTCGATCGGGAGGACGGCGCTTTCTGGTACTTGTAATACCGTATCTACTAAGCGAAGGATGTTAACGTTAAGCAACATACCTGGGCGTAACTTCAAATCCGCATTGGCTATTTCAGCCCGCACTTTGAAGGTTCTGGTAATCGGATCGATTCTTGGCGTAATTGAAGTAATTTGACCATGAAAGAGCTCTTTGTCATAGGCGACACTGGTCGCAGTGATATCTTGCTTAGCTGCTATGGTGGTTAAAAAACGTTCAGGGATAGTAAAATCCACCTTGATACGACTTAAATCATCCAGGCTGGTAATCACATCACCTGGCACTATAAATGCGCCGACACTGATTTGACGAAAGCCTAAAATACCGTCAAATGGCGCCTTAATAGTTAACTCATTAAGTTTAATACGCGCACTCAACAATTGGGCGTCTATGGCCTTTGTTTTGGCTTCTTGCTGGTCGACCAAGGAGTCTGAGGTTGCATGTTTTCTTAATAAATCTTGTAAACGATTTAGCTGGACTTCCGACTCTTCAAGATTAGCCTCCAATTCTTTTACTTTGGCGGCTTCCTCCTGGTTATTCAACTGGACTAATGTATCGCCCCGTTTAACCTTTTGACCATCTTGAAAAAATATGGCTTCAACCATGTCAGAATATTTTGTGGTGAGTAATACTTGTTCGTTAGCCCTGGCCGTGCCTAAGGCTTCAACCACATCTTTAAATTCTGCCAAACTGACGCTAACAGTTTTTACTGTGATAATACGATGTTGCTTTTGCCTGCTAACTTCAGCATCAGGCCATTGCAAATAAGCGATTAAAATAAGCAATAAGCCCAGAATAATGAGCGACGGCAGACGATTTAAAACAGACTTTAACATAATGGATATAATTCTCAGGTTTTGACTTGTATCACTATAACCTATTATGGAGTGCTGTGCGGTCGGATGAAACTTGACATGATTTCTATACCCGTGAAACCTCAACTCGGGATAAGGGCAACCAACCAATATTAGTATTTTAGCGACTCTCCGCATTAAGTTTGCCTTCAATCGCTCACTTTTAACCCATAAATTTGCATTGATAGTCACCAAGTTAATGATACTGGCCGATGAGCCCTTATTTAATCTGATACTTTAAGGGATGACTGGCTACTCTTATCCCGATTTGAGGTCATGTAAGCTAAATCTCAAGTGAATTTCCTATAAACGCCTATAGTCAGCCTTAATCAAACCGGTATAATCGGTCTTTTCCAAAACTAAAAAATTAAAACTCAATGGAATCGGCGCTAAAAATACTAAGAAACACTTTTGGTTATTCAGAATTCAGGCTGAATCAGGCAGAGATCGTTGACAGTCTTGTCAATGGACGTGATGTTCTTGCGTTAATGCCGACTGGTGGCGGTAAATCGCTTTGTTATCAAATTCCAGCGATGGTGCGCCCTGGAGTGGGGGTCATTGTCTCGCCGCTAATTGCATTGATGCAAGATCAAGTGGATGCACTTAATCTGGTGGGGGTAAAAGCCGCCTTTATTAATTCCAGTTTAAGTATCAGTCAAGTACGCCAAATTGAACGACAGCTTTTTGCCGGTGAGTTGGACTTGTTATACGTCGCGCCCGAGCGATTGTTAACCTCAAACTTTCTGGAAATGCTTGGTCAGCTAACTATTTCCCTGTTTGCCATCGATGAAGCGCATTGTGTGTCTCAATGGGGCCACGATTTCAGGCCGGAATACCAACAATTATCCATCCTCCATCAACATTTTCCCAAGGTTCCGCGGATCGCGTTAACCGCCACCGCCGATCAAAGAACCCGTTTTGAAATCATTCAACAGCTTGAACTGCAAAATGCAGCGCAATATATTAATAGTTTTGATCGACCCAATAT
>CAZOBX010000162.1:0-10682 GCA_964578045.1 uncultured Kangiella sp.
CTGCAAACTCTGCATAAATTTCGCCTTTACCTGATCGCTAACTTTTAGATAATTGAGCATTTGTGGCGCAATCAGCGACAATTTTCTCGGTTCATCAAGGGCAATATAACACCAGGCGATCAACACATCGGCATAGTTGGGATTGGCCAAAAATGGTCGCTTTGACTCAGCTTCTGCAATCGCGGCTTTAAACCGGCCAGCATAATAAAGCACATAATAACGGGACAACTTGTTATAAGAAAGCGGGCTTACCACTTTCATTTTATCCGCTATGTCCAGAGCTATTTCGAATTGTCGGGTCGCATTAAGATAATTTAAATACCATTCTTGTAACATCAGATTTTGATCGTCCAAGGCGTAGGCTTTGGCAAAAGCGACTCCCGACTTTTCATAATCGTTTTTTTGCAACAAATAATAAATCGCTAAATTAAGTTGCACCTGAGCTGAATTTGGATTGATTTTCTCCGCTCTTATCGCAAACTCGCTGGCCTGTTCGATTAACTTTACTGCATTATCCATATCTGAATAGGCTTTTAAGAAATAAACTTGCGCGAGTCCCGCCAATGCCTCCGCATAATCAGGTTGAATACTAAGTGCTAACTGATAAGACTGCACCGCTTCATCGGTTTGATTTTTGAAAGAAAAGAACCTCGCCTGCAATAATGCATCGTAGGCTAACGGATTGACGAGTTCGTTTTTGACCGGTGTTTCATCTGCAACTGAAGAAAATTGACGACGGATCTGATCGGCGATTTCAGCCTGAACATTAAAAATGTCCAGCATGTTACGCTGATAGGTTTGACTCCAAATATGTTGATCGCTGGCAGCCTCTATCAGTTGTGCAGTGACTTGCATTTGCTGGCCGTCGATTTGAACCGATCCTTCCAAAATCCAATCGACATTCAGTTGTTTTGCGATCTTGGGTATTGTGGGTCGTTTGCTTTGATAACTCATCACAGAACTACGAGAGATAATTCGAAATTCCGGCTCTTGTACTAAACGATTAATGATTGCCTCGGTTAAGCCGTTAACGATATATTGCTGAGAATCATTGGCCGAAAAAAGATCGAAGGGTAACACTGCCAAAGTAATCGGCGAATCTATCTTGGCAGTTATTGCCGAAGGCCTGGAGGTGTCATCCGCTTTTTTAAAGGTAGAAAAATCAAGATAGATAAAAAATAGAAACAGCACTGGCAAAGCTAGAATCCATCGGGAGGATTTGGAAGGTTTTGTACCTTCTGAGACGTTAGTCATCTCAACGTCGTTTGAGTAATGTGCGGATACAGAATCAGCAGCAAGTTGCTCAACTGGCACCAACCACTGGTATCCTTGCCTGGGGATCGTTTTAATATATTTGGGTTGGCGAGTGGGATCGTGTAAGTGTTTACGTAAATTACTAATTGCTACATTAAGCACATCATCGCTGACAAACTGATTGGGCCACAGTTGGGTCAATAGCTCATCTCGACTGGTAATTTGACCTGTTCTTTGCATCAAATATAACAACAAACTCATGACTTTATGGTCGATCAATTGGATTTGTTCGGCTATGGCCTGCCGCCCATTATCAACGTTCTCTTTGCTACGAGTCAAAGTAGATGCGTCAGGATCAACCTGCCAACCATCAAAACGAAATACTGATTTAGTCAAATTCTGTCTCTTATCGGGTATGAAGTTGGCAATATACTGATTTTAGAGAGTATATTATAGTGGGTCAAGCCCACCCTCAATCCGCATAAATAAGCCTATATACAAGATAAAATAGTGGTATGGCTAGATTAATTTTGGTTAGCGTGCGAAGATTACGCCACTGGATTAAAGGAATACTCCAACTAAAGATAATGCGAAACAACCTAAAACATTCTATAAGTTCAGCTATTTTCGATGTGGATTTTTACTCAGACCTGATTGAAACCATTCAGGACGGTGTGTGCGTGTTAAAATCCGGACAAATTACCTTGGTAAACCAGGCATATTGCGAGATTCTTGGTCAAAAGCGCGATCAATTGGTGGGCCAGTACTTTTCTCAGAATATTGTTACAGAATACCGTGAACTCTTCGAAACTTTCTTAAACGGTCTATTTGATACCGAAAAACCCCCACAAGAATTAGAACTGGAAATCCAGCACTCGACCATGAATCATCGTTGGATTCAGATTAAGATCAAACCGCTGGTAAGCAAACAAAATGAAGTGTTTGACGTATTAACGCTCAGGGATATTACTTCGCGGAAAAGTCTGGTGCGAGAATTGGAATTGTCCGAACAATATTTTAAAAAAATTGTCGATAAACTACCTAGTATTTATTACCGAACCGACGCGTCTGGTATTCTCACTAAAATTTCCGCCCACAGCTGCGAAATGATGGGTTATGAAATGGATCAATTAATAGGCCAACCTTTGGCAAAATTCTATGCCGATCCCACCCAAAGAGCAGAAACCCTGGCAAAAATTCTGGCCAACCTTGGAAGGCCCATTGAAGTGGAATCATTGCTGCGTAGACAGGATGGCTCAACATTCTGGGTGGCGACCAGTGCCTATGCCCGTACTGATGAAGCCGGCGAATTTTCGGGAATCGAAGGCATGTCAATTGATATTACCGAAAGAAAAAATATCGAATGCAACTTGCGAGAAATCGCTGTAAAAGATCAATTAACTTTATTAGTGAATCGTTTTGGACTACAAGAACATCTTGAAAAATCGCTACACCGTGCAAAAAGACAACACGGTCAAATATCCATTATTTTTATCGACCTGGATAAATTTAAGTACATCAATGATACCTTTGGTCATCTGGCTGGAGATTATTATTTAATCGAATTCGGTCGCAGGCTGAAAAGGAGTTTTAGAGAATCTGATTTAGTCGCCAGAATTGGCGGCGACGAATTTGTCATATTACTCGACGACAATACACTAAGCGAATCAATCTCAAAATTATTAAATCGTTTGCAAGATATTATGCAGGAACCTTTTGTACTAAATGATGAAAATGTCAGATTTGCTTATAGTTTTGGTAATGCAACTTATCCCATTCATGGCACTACCGCATCGGATCTTCTAAACTATGCCGATCAACAAATGTATCTTGCAAAAAAAAGCAATTATAGGTGTTTGAAAAATCGATTGTAGGTTTGGGGTGAGCCTATGATAACCTCCTTGTTCTACAGCTTCGCAATTCGATAAGAATCTACAATTGCCACTAACCAACATATTATGAGTACAATCCAAACAACTATCGAAAGTCTGGCATCGGGATCCACCGGCTGTTTTAAGATTTGTTGCATAATCAGTAAAAAATCCGGTGCTAGTTCGCCAGCCTTAATTTTCTCGAAAACCATCAATATTCGGCTAGTGAAATTGGCGATAATCAGTAAACTTGTAATACTGGCTACACTGGCAAGCAATACTGCAGTAATATATTTTTTAAGATAAAAATGCCCTGCTCCGGGAAAAATGGCTGCCGATAACAAAACCGATTTCATTGTATGAGTCATCCAAAAAGCATCCTAGTGCGCTTGCTCCCAATTATCCCCCACCCCAATATCGACAATCAAAGGAACACTTAACTCAACCGCATTGGTCATTAATTTCTCAATCACCTTTTGATACTCATCCACCTTGTCTTCAGCTACTTCAAATACCAGCTCATCGTGCACTTGCATGATCATATAACAATCCGGGCTTTCATTTTTGAGCCACTGGTGAATATCAATCATCGCAATTTTGATAATATCAGCCGCGCTGCCTTGCATTGGAGCATTGATCGCGGTTCTTTCAGCGGCTTGTCTGTGCATGCCATTGCTGGCATTAATTTCCGGTAAATAGAGTCTGCGACCAAATAACGTTTCAACATAACCTAACTCCTTGGCCTTTTCTTTGGTGGATTCCATATAGGTCCCCACGTCTGGATATCGAGCGAAATAGGTATCGATATAATGAGCCGCCTCATCATTGGAAATATTCAGTTGCTTAGCCAGACCAAAACGAGACATACCATAGATCAATCCAAAATTAACCGCCTTGGCATGCCGTCGTTGTTCCGTAGTAACGCTATCTAGGTCAGTATCAAACACTTCGGCAGCCGTCGCGCTATGTACGTCTAGCCCTTCTGAAAAAGCCTGCAACAAACCGCTATCTTGTGACAAATGGGCCATGATGCGAAGCTCGATTTGGGAATAATCGGCGGCTAATATTTTATAGCCTTGGGGGGCAATAAAAGCTTCTCGAATGCTGCGACCTTCCGCTGTTTTCACCGGAATATTTTGTAAATTGGGATCGCTGGAACTTAACCGACCAGTGGCAGCCACTGCCTGATGATAAGAGGTATGCACCCGACCCGATTTTGGCTGTACTGCCAGCGGCAATTTGTCAGTATAAGTGGATTTAAGTTTACTGAGGCCACGGTATTCCATAATTACTTTTGGCAACGGATAATCCAGGGCTAACTGAACCAATACTTCTTCTGCGGTAGAAGGTTGTTTTTTAGGCGTCTTTTTTAGTACCGGTAGGCCCATTTTTTCAAATAAAATTTCTTGTAATTGTTTAGGTGATGCCAGATTAAAAGGCTGATCAGCTAGTTCATAGGCTTTTTTCTCAAGTTCGATAATTCGCAAACCAAAATCATGGCTTTTTTTGCGCAAGAGTTCTGAATCAATTAAAACACCGCGATGTTCAATCTCGGATAAAACTTCAACTAGCGGCATTTCAATATCTTTGAAAATACCTTTCGGTCCTTCCTGCTTTTCTAACTCGGGCCATAATTCCTGATGAAGCTGCAAGGTGACATCAGCATCCTCAGCCGCATAGGTGGCAGCAATATCCAGATCAATTTGATCAAAAGTAAGCTGCTTTTTGCCTTTTCCAGCGATCGCTTCAAAACTGATGCACTCATGACCCAAAAACTTTTTTGCCAGAGTATTCATATCATGACGATTTCCAATACTGTTGGACACATAAGATTCAAGCATGGTATCGAATTCAACCCCTTGTAAATCAATCCCTACATTTTTAAAAATACTTTGATCGTACTTGATATTTTGGCCAATTTTTCCGATTGCCGGATTTTCTAAAATGGGTTTTAATTGTTGCAACGCCCAAGCTTGGTCGATTTGTTCTGGCGCGCCGGGATATCGATGGGTTAGCGGTAAATAGGCAGCGATGCCTGGCTCAGTGGCAAAGGAAATGCCAACTAATTCAGCGGCGATGATATTCAGTGAGGTGGTTTCGGTATCAAGGGCAAATCTTTTGCAAGTTGACAGTTTTTCAACCCACTCGGTTAATTGCTGCTTACTAAAAATCGTCTGGTATTGGCTTTGATCAATCGTAGATTCACTGGCAACAGATGGTTCTTTATCATCATTGTTTTGCTGATTGTCTGCTCCTGACTCAGCGATGGCAACAGGTAAAGCAGGCTGACCAGCTTTAAGATTCTTCAGCCAGGTTCTAAACTCAAACTCTTCATAATAAACTTCTAGTAGCTCTTTATCTGGCGATTGCATATGCAAATCATCTAATTCAAAGGGTAAATCGACATCCAGCACGATGGTCGCTAACTGATAAGAAAGTCTTGCATCCGCCTCATTGGCTATCATTTTATCGGCAAGCTTTTTCGCCCCCCGAATAGGCAAATCAGCAATTTTATCGAGATTTTTGTAGATTTCATCCACACTACCAATGCCCTGCAACAAACCCAATGCGGTTTTCGCACCGACTCCAGCGACTCCCGGAATATTGTCCACCTTATCGCCCATTAAGCCTAAATAATCAATGATTAACTCTGGCGGGATCCCGAACTTTTCTTTCACTCCTTCGATATCCAAAAACTGATTAGTCATGGTATTAATCAAACTAACCTGCGGATTGACTAACTGGGCCATATCCTTATCGCCGGTAGATATAATGGTTTCAATACCTTGCTGACTCGCCATATGTGAGATCGTGCCAATCACATCATCAGCCTCTACCCCTTCAATCGCATATAACGGAAATCCTAATGCTCGAATAATATTGTGCACAGGTGCTATTTGCGAACGCAAATCATCAGGCATTGGCGGCCGATTGGCTTTGTATTCTGGATAAATATCGTTACGGAAGGTCTTTCCCTTTGCATCAAAAATCACCGAAATTCGCTGGCTATCATATTGCTTACATAAACTTTTTAGCATATTAATCACGCCATAAATGGCGCCGGTGGGCTGACCCGCTGAGTTGCTGAAGCCGGTTTGTGACATCGAGTGATAAGCTCTGAAAAGGTAAGACGAGCCGTCCACCAAAATTAGCGGTTGAGGTTGTTGGTTTGACATATTTTGAGTTACCAGGATTGTTTTTGTTGACCGGTTGAATGTGAATAGTTAAGGTAGCTTCCACTTTTTAGTTCTAGGTGTAGTTTACCTTAAATCGGTAACCTGAGGCTAAGAAATGTTTTCGCTGGATGGGATGATGCTTTTGATTTTAGCTATTACAGTAATCGGTGATTTTGGCAAGGAACGACAAGATGGCATTAGTACATCGATGCTCTGTAAACGAAAAATTTGCTTTGATTGATTATTAGAACATGTTTAATAAAACACGTTTTAATAAACTTAAAGTAACTTATAAGAACATCCCTTAACTCATTAAATTTTAAAGAGTATTTTAGGCTGTTATGTTCCTGTGGATAAAACGGTGTATAAAAAGGAAGTAGGCTCACCAAGCTTGTCGGACTTTTAACCACACTGTCAATTTTATGACATATTAAAATCAATATATACAATAGCTTATACTATTTATATTGCTTAATGCGATATCTTGAATAAGCTGTGCGTAAGTTAATGGTCATTGTGAATAACCTCTTTTGATCAAGAGCAAATCGGCTGAAAGCCGCAAATAACGGGGCTTCTTCCAGTTAATGAAATTTCTACATAATTTTTCCCAAATCACCGGCCAATCCGTCGCCTGGTTAACCCTTTTTATGGTTCTTTTTAGCGTGGTCAATGTACTGGCTAGCTGGCTTTTTGATATGAGCTGGATTTGGTTACGAGAATCGGTTACCTGGATGCACGGTGCCAATTTCTTACTGGCTGCCGCTTATACCCTTAATCGCCAATCTCATGTACGAGTGGATATTTTTTACGCAAAAATGAGCCGAAAAAAGCAGGCGTTGGTCGATTTTGTTGGCACATGGTTGTTATTACTACCGACCAGTATTTTTATCGCCTGGGCCAGTTGGCCGACCTTCTATTTAAGCTGGCGGGTGGGGGAAATCTCTTCAGAAGCCGGAGGTTTACCAGCCCTATATCTGCTTAAAGGCTTGTTGTTACTTATGCCGCTATTACTCATTCTTGAAGCCATTAATCAATTGATCAAATCCGGTTTAATTTTGTTTTCCAACCACCAGGAGGGCCAGCACTGATGGAATGGCTCGCTCTTTTGATGTTTATTTGTGTTTGTCTGGTACTACTCTCCGGTTATCCAGTTGCCTTTTCATTAGCTGGTACCGGTATTTTATTTGCCATGATTGGCGTTCAAATGGAATTGATCCATCCGGCGATATTAAAAAATGCCGGATCCCGTTTATTTGGCATTATTCAAAATCCAACCTTAATCGCGGTGCCACTTTTTGTTTTTATGGGCGGCATGTTAGAAAAATCAAAAATAGCGGATAAATTATTAACCGGTATCGCTCAAATGATGGGAGACCGTCCTGCAGGTTTGCCCATATCGGTGGTACTGGTCGGCGCGCTACTCGCGGCAAGCACTGGGATAGTTGGCGCAACGGTAGTCACCATGGGCCTGATATCGTTGCCAGTCATGCTAAAAAATGGCTATTCCAGTAGGCTATCTACCGGGGTAATTTGCGCCTCAGGTACTTTGGGACAAATCATTCCTCCTTCAATCGTTCTGGTTTTACTGGGCGATGTGATTGCCAGTGCCAACCGCGATGCAGGGATCGGAAGCGAACCTATGTCGGTAGGTGATTTATTCGCAGGCGCTTTATTGCCTGGATTCTTATTAGTCAGCATGTACATCCTCTATTTGGTAATTAACGCCAAAATCAATCCGACTGATTTTAAAAAACCAGCCGAAAAAATGGTTTTACAACGTCCTGAAACCGATTCGATTACCGCTGGCACTTTTTCTATTCGGATGATTATCGCGCCTATTTCGTTAATTTTATTGGTATTAGGCTCTATTCTTGGAGGCGTAGCCACCCCCACTGAAGCCGCAGCTTTGGGCGCGTTCGGCGCGATAATCCTGGCTGTTGCGTATAAAGAATTTAGCCTTAATCGTTTAAAAGAGGTGATGCGTTCAACTACTCGCACCTCAAGTATGGTTTTTATGATTTTGATCGGCGCATCTATATTTTCGTTAGTCTTTCGAGCCTTTCATGGGGATGATGCGATAGAGCGCTTGTTGACTGACCTTCCCGGCGGCTTACCCATGGCGATGTTGGTTGTGATGTTGACCATGTTTGTTCTAGGTTTTATCTTAGATTTCATCGAAATTGTGTTTGTGGTGGTACCACTGACGGCGCCGGCGCTACTGACCTTAGGTGCTGATCCTGTTTGGTTGGGCATCATGATTGCGGTTAATTTGCAAACCTCATTTTTAACTCCGCCGTTTGGTTTTGCGTTATTTTATTTGCGAGGTGTCGCACCGAGTAGTGTTGCGACCAGTCAGATTTATCGCGGTGTATTACCTTTTATCGCCATTCAATTACTCTTGTTGTTGACGATGTCTTTGTGGCCCGAAATTATTACCTGGCTGCCTAAGCAGATCTATGGGTAAAATCTTCCCTACTCCCTCGATAATTGCTTAAAGTATTGTCGGAATAGTTGACATCCATCTAGTTTTTTTGTCAAAAGGAAGGCCTAAAGGAATAATTCTCGATATTTTTATGGAATTTTCTGGAAAGCTGGAAATTCGCTGCTATATTTAGAATATCAATCTATAAGTTACTACTGATAAAGGCCCTTATTTCCTTGCTGTTACCAAAGTAGTGACACCAAGTAAAAGGGTTACTGTCAATGGAAGACTCGACACGTTTAAACAACTATTACTATTTTTCTGCAATCGGGCTACTTCTCCTGACGGCCGTCTTCGGTTATCTGGATCTTAATTGGGCTGCATTAATTACGTTGCTAGTGACCGCTTTAGGCGTGCATCTACAACGTGCTCAAAATAAACAATTTCAACTCGAATTAATTGCTGCCCAGCAACAACTACAACAAGAAGATCAAAGCTATCATGAGGCCGACGACGCGCTAACCAAAGCTTTACAGGAAATTCTACCAGTTTGGAAAAACCAGATAGAAGCAGCGGTCAATCAGTCAACTGACGCTATCGATGGTCTTTCCAACCAGTTTATGTCGATCACGGATAATATTTCTTTGGCAGTCGATATCACCAGTTCAGGACCAGTCGGCGGCGAAAGGTTTTCTGCGACTAGCAGCGTGCAAAGTTCTTCCAACAAAATAAAACAAGAATTGGAGAATTTAAAAAACACTTTGATCGATATTTCCAAACTAGAACAATCTGCGTTAGGCGAAATCAATAACTTGTCTACTTTTATGGACCAGCTGACAAAAATGGCCGGCGAAGTTGAAGCTTTGGCTGAACAAACCAATTTACTTGCTTTAAATGCCGCCATTGAAGCAGCTCGCGCCGGTGATCAGGGCCGGGGGTTTGCAGTAGTCGCCGATGAAGTGAGGAACCTGGCCAATCAATCAAAACATACTGGCGAAAATATTCGCAAAAAAATAGATACCATAGGTGATACTGTTGGATATATTTTAAAGCAGGCGACCCACTCGGCAGAATCTGAAGAGGCAATGGCCAGCCAGGCGGAAGAAATTATTCACGAAGTTATTGTTCAGCACAAACTAACCACTTATACCCTGGCAGAATCCGATAAATTATTGGTTAATATGAGCCAGCAAATCCAGCAGGAAGTCGCTAAAGTTATTGTGGAATTGCAGTTTCAGGACAGGATCAGCCAAAAACTGCGCCATGTGGAAGAGAGTATCCAAGATGCACGGGACATCATTGCTGACAGCCAAACGCTAGATGCAAAAGGTCGAAAAGAGCAATTCGCCAATCTGCCTGACAAAATTCAATCCAGTTACACCATGGAAGAAGAGCATCTTGCGCATAATAAAGGAAACGGTTTTACCGATACCACCAATGGTAAAGCGGAAGAGCTAGAGCTTTTCTAGCCATTATAAAATAACCTCATCCTAGGGTCTGTTGAATTGATCCTAACCTTCAGAAATATACAGCAGACTATTGACGTAATCAATAACCACTCGACGTTTTTCCAGGAAAGGTAATCCTAAGATCATCCCAGGGTCATCACCAAATAATTGTTTAAATGTATGAATATCATTGACTCTCACTTCCTTGTCGTTTCTCGATAGCTTTCCACCTGACAGACATAACTCAAATTCAGTTTCGTAAACAATCGTCGACTCTTTTGCGTTTAAACTATGTGCTATCGATTGATAGCGATGAAGCCCTTTGGAGGTCTTATCAACTCCAACTAATCTGGCGGCCTGCCAGTTGATGCCCGAAAAAGGACTGCCTGTATCTAAGGCCGCTTTCACTTTTTTACCATTCAGTTCCATTTCAAAAATAATCCCACCGGTATTGTAAAAGTTTTCAAATGGCAAGCTCACCCATTGCTTGGGGTTCTTAATTATTTTATCC
>CAZOBX010000162.1:10692-13451 GCA_964578045.1 uncultured Kangiella sp.
CAACCTGGTATTGCGGTCATAGAGGTTCAGAGTATTTTGTTGAAAATTAAATTCCACTAAAAACTGGCATAAAAACCGAGAACCGATTAGAACCGGTGCAGCATCATCTTGCATCACATCTTTTTTAGTGGTCATAAACATCAGGTTTGCGACACTGGCGCCACCTATAGTGGTTTTATCGATATTCAAACTCTTAGCAGAACTCGCCCCATGGGCACCGTTGGCGGTCATATCGCTAAGTTGCTTATGATTGATCCCTGCCGATTTTAATAAAGATTCGCTAATCAAACCACCGATCCCCATGCCTCCGGTATCGACAATTGCACGAGCAGTAACACCATTAATCTCAACATCCAGGTAACGATGTTTTTTTCCTCCTTGAAGTAACGGAATGGTTACTCCCTGTACTGCGATACTGACCGGAGCCTCACATGACTGTATTGATTCGGCTTGGCTGGTCGATGCAAAACAGATTATCGATAACGCCGATCCTGTCAACCATCGTCTCATTAATAAACGTTTGTTTAAGTGGCATTTTTTCATATATTTATCCTCATTCGGGTTTAGTTAATTTCAACCTCAGTTAACGACTTGGAACGGCTATAAACCATGAACAAGCGCTGATTAATCGCTAACTTTTCGCTGACCTCCTAAATTCAAGCAATTTTCATTAAGGCGATTGGCACGTTCGTTGCGCATTAGAGCAATAAGAGTATCGTCTCTCTCGCTCGGCAACTAAGAGAATCAAAACCAAGGAGCAACCCAAATGACCGCCATTTTGATCAATCAATTAAAACTATTGCCTCAGGAATTTCGAATTTACCGAGGAAAACAGATCATCAATTTGCAACCAAAATGCGCAGAATTACTTTTGTATTTGGCCGAAAGACCCGGACAGGTGATTAGCAAGGAAACCTTATTACAGGATATCTGGAATGGTCGTGTCGTCGGTGAAGACGTATTAACAAATTGCATTAGAAAGCTAAGAAAACAATTGAATGATGACGCCAAGTCCCCTAAATTGATTGAAACCATTAATAAAAAAGGCTATCGAATGATTGCCAAAGTACGCCCACCTCGTCCTAAAGGCTGGTGGATAAGAACTGTGTATAAGAGTATTAGCGGATTATTTCTATTGGTCGTTGCCAGCTTTTTATTGACTCATAGCCATGTATCAGTTTATCGTTTTAGTGATACTGATTCGCCGCAAGAGCGTCAGCAAAAGTTGGAGGCAATGGTGGGCTTTATTGAAGAAGATCCAAATGGCACTCATTCGATCAGTTATCGTATTGATGAATAAAATTTCGACCGAATATCATCCACACAATAATCCTGATATGCGGATAACGTCCCTATATCAGGAGTTAGGTTCGGATCTGACCATTACCAACCACCACAAATTTTTCAGTAGTCAAAGATTCGATCCCCATCGGTCCGTAGGCATGCAGTTTACTGGTTGATATTCCAATTTCGGCGCCCAAACCTAACTCTCCACCATCAGAAAAACGGGATGACGCGTTCCACATCACTACTGCCGAATTAATATTCTTGATAAATCGATCGGCCCGCTGTTTGTTTTCAGTGACAATCACTTCGGTATGATGGGAGCTAAATTTTTGAATATGTTTAATCCCTTGATCAATACTATCAACCACTCTGAGCGAAATCTGCAACGATAAATATTCTTTGTAGTATTCTTCATCATTGGCAGGCGCTGAATTCTCAAAATACTGAATGCTACGCTCACAAGCAAAAACCTTCACACGATCTTTACTAAGTGCAGCCGCCGCTTTTGGCAAGAATTCATCAGCAATATCCTGATGAACCAAAAAGGTTTCTAGCGAATTACAAACCCCTGGACGTTGCACTTTGCCATTAAGCAAGATATCAATCGCCTTGTTTTGATCGGCCTCCTTATCCACCAACAAATGACAAACCCCTTTGAAATGTTGGATCACAGGAATTCGACTATTTTCACTGACAAATCGAATCAAACCTTCTCCGCCACGTGGAATGATCAGATCAACGTATTCGGTCAATGTCAGTAAATCATTCATGTGTTTGCGGTCCGGATCCGGCACCACACTGATTGCCCCTTTATGGATACCGTTTTTTTCAAGCGCGCTGTGTAAAGCGGCTGCTATCGCCAGACTGGAGTGAATAGCTTCTTTACCGCCACGCAAAATAACCGCGTTTCCAGCTTTGAGGCATAGTGCTGATGCATCGGCGGTTACATTCGGACGCGATTCATAGATCATTGCAATGACGCCCAATGGGATAGACATTTTGGCTACCTGAAGGCCGTTATCCATGGTTTGACGATTTTTAATCTTGCCAACAGGGTCATTTAAGGTGGTGATGTGTTCGAGCGCTCTGGCAATATCTTCGATCCGACTTGGCGTTAATAACAAACGGTCAATCATTGCATCGGACAGTTTCGCCTGTTTGGCAGAGTCGATATCTATTTGATTGGCCTGAAGAATATTAGCGGTCGCTTTACGCAATTCCGAAGCCATATCCAGAAGCGTGTTGTTTTTTTCATCTTCGGTTAAAATGGCCGTTTGCAACGAGGCGGCTTTTGCCTTTTTTGCAAAGTCGTGCATGTTAAACATGGTGAGGTCCTGGGCTGTAGGAGTTTGTTTTGCTGATTATCGTCAATGATAGTACAAAGTGGATGGTGGGGCCAAATTACAATGAGTTCTTAGAGGATGTTTTGTTCGAATAACAGACAAAAGAGCTAAAGACAAAAACATATTTCA
>CAZOBX010000163.1:0-2748 GCA_964578045.1 uncultured Kangiella sp.
TTTATTTTGAAATAAAACTTTTTTAAGCTTCATTAAGAGTGATTGAACGAGCCGTCAGCTTAAACATGTTGACTCTAAAACACCTGAAGTCATTATGAATTTTAGCTGATTTTTTTTTGACGGTGATAATCAACTTTAGGTGCATATAACAGCATATTCTATGCAGCAAATCACGTTTAACGGCGATTTTATTTGCATCGAAATTTTATTGGTTAAAAATCAACAGTTTACAGACTTAGCCCAAAACTGCAAGAACATAAAGTGAGTCTAGACTCATTTTATGTTCAATCTCTTGTTGCGATACTCTATTAAAAACAAAGACCTATATAGTTATCGCTGGCGACCTAATGTGCAGAGCTTGACAGAATACTACTCATGTAAGTAGTATGCCTATTCGATCACATTACAAGGAAGTAATTATGAGTCAATCTAAAAGTCCTCGTTTCATGTCGCTTGTCCGTTCCAAAATCAGGGTAATGCAATACTCGTATCAAACAGAAAAAACCTATGTGTATTGGATTAAACACTTCATTCATTTCAATAATCTTCAACACCCTAAAGATATGGGCCCTTCCGAAGTAACAGATTTTTTGACTTATCTTGCTGTTCATAAAAAAGTCTCTCCCGCAACTCAAAACCAGGCTTTATGCGCTCTAGTCTATATGTACAAACATGTTCTAGAGATACCTTTGGGTGAATGCGGTTCGGGCAAAGTACCACAAGAACTTGCCTGTCGTTCTATCTGTAGAAGAAATTAGAAAATTATTTGCCAACATTTATGGATTACCAAAATTAATGGCACAAATTATTTATGGTACTGGTTTGAGAAAAAGTGAGGTTCATCGGCTTCGAGTAAAGGATATAGATTTTGATAGAAACCAAATTATCGTAAAAAGAGGCAAAGGCAATAAAGATAGACCCCTTCCACTACCTAAAACTTGCAAAGAAGAACTGCGACAGCAATTGGAGTTTGTAAAGCAACTCCACCTTAAGGACCAAAGAGAAAATATTAATGGCGTGCAGTTACCCTATGCTTTGGAAAGAAAAGAACCTAATGCGGGAAAAAGCCTTGCCTGGCAATGGATTTTTCCTAGTTTACGACTTAGCACTGATCCAAGAAGTTTTGTCGTTAGAAGGCATCACGTGCACCCTACTGTGTTTTCAAAACACGTCAAAAAGGCCGTTGAGAAAGCAGAAATAAACAAGAAAGTGACTGCACATGTTTTTAGACATTCTTTTGCTACTCATCTGCTAGAATCCTGTGCTGACATTCGAACCGTTCAGGAATTACTAGGGCATTCAGATATTCGAACAACCCAGATTTACACACACGTACTCAACAGAAACCCTACTGGAACATTAAGCCCACTCGATAAATTGTAAACATCGGCTATTGAACGTCTGCTTTCGTTAAAAAACATCATTCGAATCTTGTTTTCTTGACTTGCAGAAATGGGTCCAGGCTGTATGAAAACAAAATAAGGTAAATTTGGCCATCATTTTATGCTAATAAACGCGTCTTAGATTGAATTCTGTAGAGGTTTTAACACTGAATTCTCAAAATATTTACGTAGCAGCGCGTCGTGAATTTCTTAAGTAACGTTTTCACACAGCCTGGGTCAGGAACAGCCCCTCAAACTGACTATGCTGAAGGGTAGAAATTCGGACAAAAGCGACAAAAAAAAAGAATGCCTCCTATACCCCCTTTAATTTTGATTTAATAACCCAATGCGATACTCTTACCATTCCTCATCCAATTGAAACTCAACAATCGACGGAATTTAAACATGTCCAGAAAAACAATCATAACCTTACATCTGGCGCTAGCGGCTTTTTTCGCTCCGGTATTAATTATTACGGGACTTTCCGGAGGGCTATACTTAATTAGTGAAAAGGGCATTGTTGAACAACTGGAAATCTATCGAGGTGAATTTACTGGACTGGATCTTTCTGCAAAAGATCGTGAAAATCAGATCCGTCAGTTTATAAAAACTCATAATATCGATCATGATTTCGAATATATTAAAGGTAACAATAGACAGGCTTACACTCGCCCTACCTCTAAACCGCATTTATTATTCGAGATTAAAAATGAACAACTAGTGGTGACTAAACGCACACCAAATTTTGTTGCATCGATTATTGAATTACATAAAGGGCATGGCCCGAGGGCTTTTAAGACATTTCAGAAATTCATGGCAGTAGGACTATTGTTGATTTTGTTAAGTGGATTGTATTTAGGGCTAACGTCGCCTCTGTACAAATATAAAACGATATTTATCAGCGGGCTAGGCGGTACTTTATTTTTGTTTCTGGCTCTGTTTTGAACGCATTCACACATTGAGCAGACTTGTAGGGTGGGCAGTTTTTTTATGCCCACCATTTTCGTTAATTGTACTTTGTTGGTGGGCAGAAACAATAGAAGGTACTCCGAAGCAAAGATTGCCCCCTACTCAGCATCTAACTCTCCTTCAGAGAAAGGATTCTTCTGATTTTTTTACTATCGAATAGTCTCTAATACATCATTTCCCCAGCCAATCAACTTATCGTTTTTGAAGACTAAGGGTGTGGTTTCATCTTTAGTCGTCTCACCGTCTGATTTAGTATGCTGAGTTCGATAATAAAGTACTCGATATTCATCACCCTCTTTAACAAAAGCATCAGAAAAACTCGGCGCTCCCATTTTTCTGATAATGTTTGAGCGTTCGGCTTGCAGCTCCAGTTCGCTGATGGTTTCTCTGTTTTCTC
>CAZOBX010000163.1:2758-13440 GCA_964578045.1 uncultured Kangiella sp.
AGCCTGCCAACTGCTGTCATCCCAGTCGTGGTCACCGGCGACAATGACACAACCACTTAATGTTGAAAGAAAGAATACAGCAAATGTGCCAGTTATTAATGATTTCATGTTTATACCTTAGTCTTTAAAACGATAATGGCCTAAATTTCAATATGTTAGATCATAGTTTGTAGCATTTGATAGTAACTCGATCCGAGTTACCCTACCCACTCGAACTAGTGATATACAAGACTACAACACCAAGTCATCAATAATCAAACTAAAAGTTATTTCAAGATGTGTATTGGCTATCGCAATGATGTGATTAATCGGGGTTTCCGATTGATTTAAAAATGTCCATTAAACTACAAAAATCATAAAGTGGAAAAAATCAGAATTTGACATACACTTTAAATGACTTTGAATAAATTCGAGCCCCCCAGTAATGAAGCTGTTTACTTCCCTACAATCAAACAATTTGGAAGCTACAAAACTGATACCTCTGTTGTTGCTATTTCTCATCGCTTGCGGGGATAGCAGCAGTGATTCTGTAAGCGTTCCTCCTTCACCGTTCTCTGAAAAAATCTCTAATATAATGATCACTGACTCAGCGGTATTTTTTGCGGTTGAAGTGGCTGAGGGAAGATATGAATTATTTGGTATCGATCCGGTCACCGGAGCAAGAAATGATATTAGCGATGTTTTTTCTGCAAACACCAGCTTAACACCTGTGGGTATCAGTCCAGATGGCACTCGGATAGCCTATCGGGCCGATAGAGATAACAATGGCACAGATGAGTTATATAGCAATCTGGTTGATGGTACCAATGAAATCCAGCTAAGCAGCCTATTAGAAACCAGCACAGATCGTATTAATTGGCAATGGATGCCCGATAGTAGCCGGATTATTTTTCGCAGCGACCCCGATAGCGATGGAATTTTTGAAGTGCAGAGCATTTTGCCCGATGGGTCCGACCTACAAATGATCAGCGCCGATTTATCGGTAACCTGCGATGTGACCCTTTGTTGGAAAATTGCCGATGACTCGAGTGTTGTGACGTTTAAAACCGAATCGCTCAATCAGAATTCGCAAATTTCTCAAAACCTGTTTGCAGTGTCCGCGGGCGGTTCTGGCTTGACGCAGTTAAACCAAACCTTAAATGTCGACTCAAGGATCAATGGTTGGAAATTTGCTCCGAATAGCTTACTGGTTGCCTATACCAGTCAAAACGCTGGCGAAGTTAGCCAGCTTTATACTGTGCAAGCGGATGCCAGTGCCAGAACATTGCTCAATAACAATTCACTTACCGTCGGTGTTGAATATTTTGTCTGGGCACCGGACAGTTCTCATATTGCTTTTACCGACGACAGTTTAACTGCTGGTCTCGCCAGCTTGTATGTTGATTTGCCTGATGCAACGGATCGCATTCATTTAATTGATACGTTTGAAGTAGCTAATCCGGTGGTGTTTGATTGGCGATGGGCGCCCGATAGCTCACGAATTGCTTATACTGCCGATCAAGAAACTCAGGGGATTTTTGAATTATTTACGGTGCAAAATGATGGCCAATGGCATCGCACTATGAACGCACCTTTACCTGAAAATGGGGTCGTTCAAAACGAATGGCAATGGTCGCCATCGAGTGATTTTATCGCCTTTTATGCGGAAGCCAATGTGGACCAAGACTATGATGAACTATATAGCGCATCGGCTGACGCCAGTCAACTAAGCCAGGTAAACCTGTTACACGACGATGGGCTTTTTATCACCCGGCAACATTGGACACTTGACGGGAGTCGATTAATTTATTCCACAACCCGAGCCGATGGCGGTGTCAACGCAATATATTCGGTTCTCTCCGATGGCAGCAACGTCACTCAACTGACTAACAGCTTACAAGATAGTGAAAACATTAAGAGCGGTTATCTGATTTCGCCAGATAGCACCAACATTATTTATCAAATCGATTCATTCGATGCAAGTAACTCTAGCTTACATATTGGTTCAGTCAGTCAATCCAACCGTCTCAATCTGGTTTCGTTGGGTAAAGTGTTAAACGCTTATTGGCTAAACGATAGCTCCAGAATCATATACCTGGTGAAAACTGATGATAATATTTCCGAGCAAATGTTTTCGATACTGGCCGATGGTACTGATAAAGTGAGACTTTACTGAACCAGTTTCTCTCGTTCTGTTAACCAGTACTTTCTGTCAACCAATACTTCTTACCTGGCTTATAATTAGTCTATAATTCCATCTGAATATCCAATAATAATCATCACAGGAGACTTACCATGAAACTTTTTCTCACTTTAACACTTATGCTAGCGAGTTCAATGCTAGCCGCAGAAAACCAAACCACACTATGCGAGTTCGACGAAAAACAGCGAAAAATTGAAGTTGTTTATCCGAAAGGCGGAGAAAATGTCTGCGAAGTGCAATATACCAAAAATGGTGAAATGACAGTTTTATGGACTGCTCGCTCAGAGCGAGAATTTTGCCAGACAAAAGCTAGTGGGTTTATCGAAAAACAACAGGGTTGGGGTTGGAAATGTGAAAGTCAATTAGCGTCATCTGACGATGAGCAATTAGAGTCTACTACAGAAGACAATGAAGTTGATTCTGCTGAGTCTGTAGAAAATGCTGAATCTGAAATAAAGTAACGCTTTAAATTGTCGGGAGCTTGTAAACATTTCATATAAAAGACAAAACATATTCACCACGGAGGCAAAGCTTGCCCCGTGAAACGCTGTGGGTACGAAGTAACGGAGAAAAAACACACTAACTAACATTTATGATTCTTTAGTCAGTTTTTTAAGCTCCATGCCTCCGAGGTGAATAATTCATTTAGTCTTTTGAATCACTTAAAAATCAAACAACCGCCTTCAAAGCATCCGCCACATAATCCAAACAATGGGTATTTAATCCGGCAACATTAATTCGACTGGAGTCCGCCATATAAATAGAAAATTCATTACGCAAACGTTGCACTTGCTCTTTGCTAATGCCCAAATAAGTAAACATGCCTTTTTGCTGAGTAATAAAACTAAAGTCCTTATCAATCCCCTTTTTCTCAATCTTTTCTAACAGACCACTTCGTAATGACTTCACCCGAACAGCCATAGAATTGAGTTCATTTTCCCATTCAGTCCGCAGTGCCGCATCATGTAGTACCATGTCCACCAAAAAACCGCCGTAAGCTGGCGACATGGAATAATTGGCTCTAGCCACATCCTGAATTTGAGTTTCGATGGCGTTAGCTTGAGAGGCATTTTTGGTTTGTACTAATAATGTGCCTGTCCGCTCACGGTACAGACCAAAATTTTTCGAACAGGAAGTGGCGATCAACATTTCTTCAACCTGCGATGATAAATAACGAACTCCTTTAACATCCTCAATGATCCCATCACCCAGGCCCTGATAAGCGATATCAACAAAAGGAATAAATCCTTGTTTATTAGCTCTTTCTGCAATCCGTTGCCAATGCTCATAGGACAAATCAGCCCCTGTAGGGTTATGGCAACAACCGTGCAATAATACGATATCATTGGGTCCAAGTTCAGCGAGTTTTTCATCCATTGGGTCAAAATTGACCGCGCTGGTTGCACTATCATAATAAGGATAAGTTTTTATTTTTAATCCGGCGGCACTAATCAGCGGAATGTGATTTGCCCAGGTTGGATCGCTGACCCAAACAGTCAGATCTTCTTTCATTCGACCTAAGAATTCTGAGCCTACTCGTAGTGCTCCGCAGCCGCCGGGAGTTTGCAACCCGGTCACTCGCGAATCGGTTAATGCGGACGAATCCGTCCCTAATACCAACTGTTTGATACCTTCAACAAAACCAACCACGCCGCCGGGACCGATATAGGTTTTTGAATCTTCGGTTTCCATATGCCTCAATGCGGCTTTCCGGATCGCGGTCATAATCGCGGTATGGCCAGATTCATTCTTGTAGACGCCAACACCTAAATCAACTTTTTCAGGATTAGAGTCTTCGCGAAAAGCGCCAATCAAACCTAGCAAAGGATCGGCAGGTAAAGCATTTAACTGGTCAAACATGGTACAACTCCGGTTGTATTTAACTGTAAATATAAAGCATTATAAATGACGTCACTATTCTACTCTCCGAGCCATAAACTCGGCTAGAAAATTAACCGACGAATAGCAAAAAGGTCTAAGGCGTTGCAACCACCTGAGCAGCCCCGCTTAGTCGGCGGCAACCACCGTCGCAGCGACTTCACCGAACCCTATTCGTACCGCCCCATCCTTTTGACACCAACCACGCATGATTACGCAATCGCCATCTTCTAAAAAGGTTCGAGTCTCACCGTTATCCAGTTCAATGCTTTGTTTTCCGCCATTACTTAATTCCAGCATTGAACCGGCTTCTTCTGGGGTTGGGCCGGACTGAGTACCACTACCGAGCATGTCACCCGGCTGTAAATTACAACCATTCACTGTGTGATGAGCTACCATTTGGGCCACTGTCCAGTAAGAATGTCTAAAACTGGAAAGTGACATATGGCTAGCTGGTTGACCTTCACTGCGCATTTTTTCAGTTTCTAATTGCACTTCCAATTGAATATCGAATGCCCCAGCAGCACGATTATTTTCAGACTCCAGATAGTCCAGCGGTTGAGGATCCGTTTCTTCACGAGTCCAGCTTGTTTTAAACGGAGCCAAGGCCTCTGTAGTCACAATCCAGGGCGAAACCGTTGAGGCAAAATTCTTAGCCAAGAATGGGCCCAATGGCTGGTATTCCCACGCTTGCAAATCTCGTGCGGACCAGTCATTAAATAAACACATGCCAAACACATGATCTTCAGCATCATCCATACTGATTGCATCACCCAAATCATTGCCTTTGCCGATAAATATCCCCACTTCCATTTCATAATCCATTCGCTTGCACGGTGCAAATACTGGCTTATCTGCATCCGGCGCTTTTAATTGACCTTTTGGTCGCCTAAACGTTTGTCCAGATACTTCAATCGACGATGAACGTCCGTGGTAACCGATTGGCAACCATTTGTAATTTGGTAATAAAGGATTGTCAGGACGAAAGAGTTTGCCGACAGAGGTCGCATGATAAATCGAAGTATAAAAATCAGTGTAATCTCCAATACGGCAAGGCATTGAATATTCCACCTCATCCTGGCTAATAAGACAGGCGGCCAATTTATCCTGGTCCTCCGAACCACTCGCCAGTGCATGGGATAATGCTAAGCGAAGCGCAGACCACGCTTCTTTACCCATCGCCATAAAAGCATTTAACTCAGGCGCATCACAAACAGCCAATGCCGCTTGAGCTAATCCGCTAAATGCATCGCTTTTTCGAGCCGCCGCTAAATCCAGAACCTGATCACCGATGGCGACCCCACCGCGAAAATCTTCGCTTGAACCCGCTCGCCTGAAAATGGCGAAAGGCAAGTTTTGAATAGGAAAATCGGTATTTTCGGCATTGGCCGATTCGACCCAACTGGTTAAGTCGGGATTATGAGTTTGGTTAAGCATCTTAAACGAGCTCCTGATATTTTAATAAATTGTTAAATTCGAATAGATAAGTGTTAAATGATTATGAAAAATTAGACCTGAGTTTGCTGTTGAGATTTTATTCTCTTTTCAACTTTCAGTCGGTTAAACATATTGGCCGCGCCAGTACGATTGACCACATTCAATTTTTGTAAGATTAAACTGACGTGGTGTTTGATAGTCGCCTCTTGTATATCGAGCGTATAGGCAATTTGTTTATTCAGTTTGCCGTCACTGAGCATAGAAAGTACTTTAAATTGGCGGGGACTAAGTGATGCGATCTTTTCAGAAAGACATTCGCTATCACCACGGTGATTTCTTGGTGGCATATTTTCCAGTGGATTGTTGAGTTGGTCAGGCAACCAAACGTGGCCAATGATGATTTTACTGATTGCATCGACAAAAACTTCAGCCGTGCAGGATTTAGGTATAAACCCTGCCGCTCCTAATTTAACCGCTCGATACACTATCATGGGTGATTCGCTGGCGGAAACAATCACAATATTTAAGCGCGGGTGGGTATGCCTTAGAGTCGTCAATCCCGATAATCCGGAATTGCCCGAAATATGCACATCCATAAACACAAAGTCGATATTGGAATGTTGCAGCAAGCGTTGCTCCAGATCAGCGAAATTATCGACCTCAATGATTTCGGGATCAGAAATTTGTTGCGAAAGCAATCGGATTAAAGCATCTCGAAATAACGGTTGTTCGTCAGCGATGATTATTTTCACTATTTCTCCAAGCAAAATATCTTTAACCAAAAAGCTCAAAATATCCAAAGAGGGTATTTTATATGGCCGCAAAGACAACTTCAAACCTTGATTCATCTTTATTCTAAAAAATTAGAGCCTTTCAACAAAGGTTTAATGCTCGGTAAACAGCTCTATCACGGTTATCCGATCAAAAAACCCGCAGTAAGCAGCGGGGAATTTGACCCGCTCAGATTAAAACAAGAACCAGATACCTGACTAACCGAATGGTATAACAGGTATCTGGTGGTTTGAAGCGTCATCGGCATCCCACTGAACGACATCATGCCCATTGCCGGCGTCGCGGTCTTCAACCGCAATCGTATTATCAAGGCGACTTCTCAAGCTCTCAGCTGCATCATCTCAATCAAAATGTAGTTTATCGCTATTGGTACATGTCAAAATTCCGATGATGCCACCGTTAAATTCTTCCTGGTTGCGTATTGTGGTGAGCTAATATCAAGTTCTAGGTATCTTTTTACGGTATTACGGGAAATACCTAATTGCTTAGCAATGGCGCGTTGAGAGTATCCTTGCTGATGTAGTATTTTAATTTTCATGAGCTCTTCTTGTGAAATCATGATGCTCCTAAAAAGCATCGTAGTGATTTTAGTTTTCAAGAACAGCTTAAAAATCTAGGTATAACCTGACACAATGTATTGAGCACTCTCCTCAATACAGATAATGATATTGTCAACTTAACAATAAGCCCGAGTATAAAATACTTTTTTATACTCGGCCATTAAAGGTTTAATTTATTGTTGTCAACTTAGTTGTCTACACAACGAGCACTGTACTTTTTCCCTTTATCCCTAAATGCATGTTGAACACTATCAAAATTACCACTCATGAAATATCGTCCAGCCTCCGCAGTATTGTCACCATTCTCATCGCTGGTCCACCAAACACCTTCCAAGCCTTCCCAATTAAGGATGGACGAGACGGGATCTATCCATCCTCCAGGCAATGCCGTAAAGCCATAATTATCATCACCCCCGCCAATTGGGCCTGACCATCCAGAAAGCGATTTCAAATTTTTGCCTGCAATCTCCCATCCACCGGTGAAAATCCATAAAACTTGCCATTCGGCTCTGGTGGGAAGATGCATTCCGTTGGCTGCGCACGCTGTTAATGCTTCATCCCAGGTATATAAGCGTCCGTATTGACCGCAATATTCATTCTCTTCCCGCTGTAATGTGTCATCAGTATTCCAACACCATCCGATATCACTACCTAAAGAATCCTTCGCTATCGCCAGGTTTTTCGCATTCCAGGTTTGAATGCCAATGGTAATTTTGTTATTTTTTTGCCAATACCACTGCTGGGCTTCAGCGCCAGTGTCTACCTGCTGTTGGACATCATATAACATTGTCGGACCAAGGTCTTGAACGGCGATAGTTTCATCAAATCGACTGCGTAAGCTGTCTCCGTTCCAGTCAAAACGCAAGCTATCACTGTCTGCACATGTCAAAATCCCAATGTCGCCACCCGCAAAAGCTTGGCCATTATTATCCAAACAAAAGCCACTTTTGTTGATGAGGAAGGTCTCATTAAAATCATAATGCCACAATTGCGCATCGGAGCCATTACAAGGCCAGCTTTGTACATTGGTACCGTCTACGTCCATACACCTTCCGGTGTCGCCGTTCACCAGGGAGCTCCATTCCGATACACGGTAAAGTTTGTAAAACTTTGCTGTAATATCAGTGCTCGAACCAAAGTCAGAAAGTTCAACCATTGGATCGACGGTGTTGACTAAATCAAACCGGTAATAGTACATGCCGTTCACTGAGATGGCGTCATCCAGAATGTCGTTCCAGGTTGTTTCTGTCAGATTTATCATCCAGCCTGACGCAGTCCAAACACTGAGTGTGCTCCCTGCCAGTGTCCCCAAACTCAGCTGCGCTGCATATAACTTATAGTCAGTTTCGACAATAAAATCGGTGGTCAATTCGCCGTTAAACCATAATACTAAACCGTCGCCTCCAGTAGTGGCACCGCTTTGTTGATCATAAACCAACGAACTCTGAGAGCTATTCTTTTCAAGTATATAATTAATTTCCAATGGATCGACCGCTGTTCCACTGCCCATTAACTCAGCGCCAAGTGTATTAACGTTATCTGGATTTACGAGTAAATAGTCATCAGGCAAATGAGTGAGTTCATCCACACAACGAACACTCATTTTGTTTCCCTTTGGTCGCCAGCCGTGGAAAAGATCATCAGCGTCAGACATACGATACATTTGACTTTGAGTGCCACTGCTACTGTCTGAAAACCAGTATCCATATGTATCTTTATCAGTTAGTACGGATGTTCCTTCCAGTATCCAGCCAGCAGGCAGTGCCCGGAACCCAAAACGATTGTCATCACCATTCCAGTCATTGTCACTTTTCAGATATTTTCCGGCTATTTCGATGCCACCGGTATTACCCCCAATGGTTGGCCCGCCAACATAATCTCGTAGTTCATACCATTGGCCTTTGGTTGGTAAATTCATTTCTAAAGCTTCACAGGCCAACACAGCTTCATCCCAATCATACAATCGACCGAATTCTTGACAGTATTCACTATCTTCACGTTCAATAGTATCAGCAACTGTTATGATCTCCAGAACACTACCATCCTCATCCTCTATGACTATGTCATCATAGCTATGCACACACCAACCAATAGTGTCACCAGAAATAGAACGCGTAACATCGACATTTCTGTCAGTCCAACTTTGATTGCCAATGCTAACAACTTCGGCACTTTCATCTGCCGCAACCGTCACGTCTACATCGGTGAAATCGCTATTGGCATGAACCATACCGTAATAACGGCCTTCTTGTACTTGACTTTCATCGAAGAAACATTGTTCATTGCTATCAGCAGTATTCCCGCGACAATCATAATCGCTGGTGGTTGGGGCGCTATCAAATTTGACGTATAAATTTGCATCACCCGTTGTTCCGGCAGTGGCGACATCTAGATATTTAGCGCCGGCAGGCACATCCAGATAGAAAGGTATTTCCTGAGAAGAAATGCCCTGGAGTTCTGTTACGGCAGTATTATGATGAAGAAGTGGTTCACTTGCTGTAAAGTTATACTGAATGATGCTTTGAACTGTTTGTGGATTGACGAAGTCGATGTAAACAATATTTGGCATGACATCACCTTCCACCACTATTTGATCACGCAGTACATCGGGTAACTTACTGTTTGCTATTGCCGCTAAATTTTCGATTGTATCGTTTAAGACTGGAATAGAAGCAGTCAATGTCCAGGAGAGTAAATACATATATCCCGCACCGAGTCCTGGCGCATTCTCCCACTTACTCAACTGATTTGTTTTCATGGTGTTATAATTGAAGGAATTTGCATACGAATCACAAACTGATAGATTTCCAGTCATATTCCGTTCGCACAGTAGGCCATCTTTGCCATTAGCCCACCTAAATCGTCCTTTGTTTGTATCGACATGATCAGCGTAGTCGTAAACAATAATTATCTGACCTCTCAATGCACCCAAAACGACTTCACTCAAATTTAATGAGGTATCTGAACTGGAAAACAAATAGGAATTATAATTGCTTATAAGCACGTCAATCTCATCCTTGGTATTCTTGCCTTCGGAATCGCGAATGTGAGAAAATACGAGAATGACAGTTTCCTGGTCGTTAGTATCCAAAAATGTCTTCACTTGATTCATAACATCTAACAAAGGTTGCCCGTTACACCCTAAAGTACCATTTCGATGAAAGGTCACCAATTCGCCATTGTAGTAATCAACCCTTAGGTCAAAATACCTTGAACCACTAACCAGCTGCTCTGCGACAGACTCACTTTGAGTTCTAGTCCAAGGTCTTGCTGCGAAAGTGCAATGAGCAGTCTCAGACATTCCGGCGTCGTGGCTGCCGGGTATTACAAGCTCATCCAGCCGAGTAGAATCGTCGATCCGGCCCATCCAATCTTTCCCTGATGATGTTTCGATCGGTACAACTTTAATGGTACTGACTTTAGAAGATAGATCACCTCCTCGATAAAAATCAAATAAAGCTTCCGCACCAGTAGCAGCATTATAACCCGTGCACTGAACGCTGCCTTCAACAAAAAAACCACTAGCAGTATTTGTGCAATTTGTACCGCCAAACCACCAGTTGTTTGCACCCCCAGTGTGACCTTGTGCTAATCCGATACCTTCAAAAATGAGGGTTTCCCTAAACCCCCCCAGAAAACCGTCGGTGAGCGTTAGCTCCAGAGTTCCAATAAAGGCAAAATTCAACTTACCTGGATTGCTGTTAAAAGTATTATTTGCTGCAGGAATTTGATCTTTGAAAAAATTTGCTGGTTTACTGTTTCCTTTACGGCCGACTCTAAAGGTCATTTCACCTTTACTATTCAATGTTTTGACCATTCCGACGGTATTTTTT
>CAZOBX010000164.1:0-13338 GCA_964578045.1 uncultured Kangiella sp.
AGGACGTTTTGAATTCCCTGTTTACTGACAACCAACAACTCGCCTCTTATCTTGTTAACGATCAAAATATTTTACGTAAGCATGTTATGATTTCCATTGACAATCAACTGATCAACGACCGAATTCATTTTACTGATCCAGTAAAACCCGATTCTGAAATCTATATTTTTCAAGCACTATCGGGCGGATAAAAGGAAAACAACTCATCGATTAAACATTAAAAAGGGATCAGCCAATGACTACTCTAGCTCTCATTGCAACACGCAAAGGTTTGTTTAAAATTAATCAAGATCGAAAAATTGAAGAAGTGGCGTTTATCGGCGACCCAGTATCGATGGTATTAACGAGTCAGCAACACAATGTTTGGTACGCAGCCCTTGATCTCGGCCACTTTGGGGTTAAACTGCATCGCTCTGACGACGCTGGCAAAAACTGGCAGGAAGTTTCGGTCCCCACTTATCCCCAAGTTGAAAAAGAGTCGGAAGGTGATTCATTGGAATTAATCTGGTCCATGGAATTCGTCGTATCTGGAAATCCCGACAAACTTTGGGCAGGCACAATACCGGGTGGTTTATTTTATTCTGATGATGGCGGACAAAGCTGGACATTGAATAACCCCCTGTGGCAATTCAAACAACAACAAGAGTGGTTTGGAGGAGGTTTTGACCATGCTGGCATTCATTCAATTTGTGTCGACCCTCGAGATCACAATGAGGTTAAAGTCGCGGTTTCCTGTGCCGGCGTATGGGTAACCAAAGATGCAGGTGATTCGTGGACCAATCAATCTCAAGGCATGAGAGCCGAATTTATGCCTCCCGATAAACAGTTTGATCCAACCGTCCAAGACCCTCACCGAATGGTTCAATGCGCTGCGGCTCCTGATCACTTGTGGGTACAGCACCACAATGGCATTTTTTATTCGAATGATAATAGTCAAAACTGGCAAGAACTAAAAGATGTGCCTCCGTCAGTTTTTGGTTTTGCGACAGTCGTTCACCCGAAAGACCCTGATATCGTCTGGTTTGTTCCGGGGGTAAAAGATGAGAGTCGTATTCCAGTTGATGCAAAATTTGTGGTGACCCGTACTAAAGACGGCGGTAAAAGCTTTGAATCATTAACCGAGGGCTTACCACAAGAAGCCAGCTATGATTTGGTATTTAGACACGCCCTGGACATTGATGCAAGCGGCGATCATCTGTTGATGGGCAGCACCACGGGCAATTTGTGGCTATCAGAAAATCAAGGGGATAGCTGGCAATTACTATCTCATTACTTACCGCCAATATATACGGTACGGTTTTTGACCTGATTTTCAAACTAATTCTGGTCCCAGGGTCTGGAGCCATTATTTTTCATCGCAATATCTGCTCCTTCTGTCGCAAAATTAACTCAGAATGCACTAAATCAGCGTTTTGAACATATTTTGATACATCTCTAGATAGCCCCGGCTGGTGGCATTTGTCACAATAGCTGGCCATTGATGTTAGAGAATAATGACCGTTTGAGATGATTCGCCGCTTCCCTATATTAGCCAAAACAAAATTCACCACTGCAAAACTCGTTGTTTTGCTTTTTAGCAGTATATTGCTTGTAGCCTGCGATCATCCTGAAAAACTCAAATTAAGTAGTGTAAGTAGCAATGCCATCGCTGCTGCCGTAGCGCACTCATCACGTCCCAAAACGGATGTCGCTCGAGATAAAATTCGAGCACCAGACAAAGTACTTGAGTTTTTCGATATACGCCAAGGAGAAACCGTCGTTGAAATACTCGCCGCCAACGGTTATTACATTGAGCTTTTATCGCGCTGCGTTGGCGATACCGGTAAAGTCTATATGCAAAACAATCAAAAGTTTTATGATTTTCAAACCGATAAAACCGTACTAGAAAGGCTTGACGGAAATCGTCTTAGTAACGTCATTCGCTGGGATAGGGAGCTGACTGATTTACAACTGGAAAAAGACAGCCTCGATAAGTTTTTGATGATTCTAGTGCTGCATGATCTTTATTGGATGGAACAAGAGGTTGATGAGGTCATTAAAGAAATATATCGTTCGCTAAAACCAGGCGGTATTTTGGGCATTGTTGATCACGCTGCAAAATCGGGTAGTGGTATTACTTATGCAAAAGAAATGCGCGGACTTCACCGTATCGACAAACAATTTGTCATTAGTACGATGTTAGAACATGGTTTTTTATTGGACGCTGAAAGTCATGCGCTTAAGAATCCAGAGGATGATCGCAGCAAGGCATTTTTTAGTCCCGAGCTAAAAGGAAAACCCACCGATCGGTTTATGTTGCGCTTTAGAAAACCAGGTCACTCTTAGCTCATGGAATGCGTTAAAGTAAAACAACGAAAGAGCCGCTCCCAATGGTTATTGAACCAACCAATTCATAGTATATTGTTGCGCTTGACCGGACCGATGTTGCCGGCGATTTTTGCAGTTTTAGGACTGGATTTGTTTGATACCTACCTGGTATCCAAATTAGGCACAGAGTCTCTCGCTGCGCTCAGTTTTACTATCCCGGTAACAGCGAGTTTATTTGCGCTAACTATTGGATTAGCCATCGGAACCTCAGCGGTACTGTCATACTCTCTGGGTAAAGGTGACCATCATAAAGCCCAGCGTTTGACCACCGATAGTTTGTTAATCGCCTGTCTGATTGTGATCATCATAAGCCTGGTCGGGTTTATCACTATCGAACCATTATTTAAATTACTCGGCGCAAACTATGCACTGATCCCGGAATCCTTTCATATGGGTCCGAGACCCGACATCATGCCACTACTCACTGATTATATGCAACTTCGTTATATCGGATTTGTGTTGATGTTAATCCCCATTCTATCGAACGCGATTATGCGAGCAACGGGCGATACTATTTTTGCCGGTCGATTGATGTTTAGCTGGGCGATTTTTACTGCGCTGTTAGATTATACCTTAATGAATACGCCTGGACTTGAATCGAGCCTTATCAACATCGGTTGGGGGCATTTGTTAGCTGACGCTTTATTCTCGCTAATCTCACTAGTGTTTTTGCATAAACGAGAAAAACTACTTGAGCTACAATTACCGAATAAGGCAGACTTTTTGGCGAATTGTCGGCAAATTTTACATATTGCACTACCGGCAGCTGGCATGAGTTTGCTCACACCCATCGCGCTTGGTATCGTCACAAGTTGGGTGGCTTTTTATGGACGAGAAGCGATTGCCGCGTTTGGCGTTATTTTGCGCATCGAATCCTTAGCGCTATTTTTGCCAATGGCTTTATCCACTTCATTACCAATATTTGTTGGCCAGAATTTTGGCGCAGGTTGTACAGAACGATCTTTAAGCGCTATAAAAAAATGTGTCGGCCTGACCTTGTTAGCCCAACTACTGGTTTATCTTCTGTTAATCGCGACCGCTTTTCCGCTGGCTGAATTATTTAGCCAATCACAAGGTGTGGTAAATATGATTGTTAACTTGCTGTGGTATGTACCGCTAGGATATATCGGACAAGGCGTGGTTATTTTGGTTGTGTCCAGCTTAAACGCCATGCACCGACCTAAAGCAGCGTTAATGTTAACCATACTGCGAATGTTTGTGTTGTTTGTTCCTGGAGCTTACATCGGAATTTATATCGCTGGTTTAAACGGATTATTTATTGGTCTTATGGTCGCAAATCTGCTGGTAGGTATACTCGCTTACTATTGGATAAAACATATTTTCACCCCCAAGTCTTATCAGAAGTTATCAACCGTCCAGAGCTAGATTCAGCTCTATAATTCAAAAAGGAAAAAATCATGAACAAATCATTTATATCATTCGCTGTTGTAGCCTCACTGATGTTCTCCGCATCAGAGGTTCAATCTCATGGCGATAAATCAAAACAACATGTAACTAAGCATTCGGCAATGTCACTAGCCTCAGTCCTTGCCGCAAGACCTGACAAAGTAAAAGCGCGCTACGACGCCCGCCATCCACAACAAACTTTAGATTTTTTTGCAATCAAACCGGGAATGACGGTGCTTGAAGCGCTACCTGGAGGCGGTTGGTATAGTAAAATTTTGTTACCCTATCTGGGCTCCAAAGGCAAACTGATAGGCGCGGACTACGCAATAGACATGTATCCTAAATTTGGTTTTTTCGACGAGAAAACACTAGAGAAGAAAAAAACCTGGGTAAAAGACTGGACGGCAGACGCAGAAAGCTGGCGTAATGGTGATAGTGCAAGTGTCACCGCGTTTCAATTAGGATCGATGCCAAAAACACTAGCGGGCACTGCTGACGCAGTGGTTTTTATTAGAGCGCTACACAATTTAGCAAGGTTCGAAAAAGACGGTGGATACCTGACCACCGCATTAAAAGATGCTTATCAAGCATTAAAGCCTGGCGGAATTGTTGGAGTGGTACAGCATATGGCACCTGATACTGCTTCTGATAAATGGGCTGATGGCTCAAAGGGATATTTAAAGAAATCCTTTTTAATGGCTCGAATGGAAAAAGCTGGTTTTGAGTTTGTTGCCTCCAGCGATATTAATCTCAATGCCAAAGATCAACCAACAGAAAAGGATTTTGTTTGGCGTTTGCCCCCGTCATATGTGACCAGCAATGATAAGCCTGAATTGAAAAAACAGTATATGGCAGTGGGCGAATCCAATCGTATGACTTTGACATTTAGGAAGCCTAAATAGAGATTTGAGTTGTTTTGAGTGACCAATAAGTTCGAATAGCAGCCAAAAAAAGCAAAAACATTCACCACGGGGGCAAGCTTTGTCTCCGTGGTGAATAATTCTTTAAGTCTTTTTTGTTTTTAATGTCTGTTATTCGAACATTACAGCCCTAAAAATTGAAACCGCTTTTTAACGTTTATGCTAATCTAACAGTTAATCGACTTTTGTAGTGTCTAGCAGTCTTACAAACCATCATCATAGAGCTGAGGACAACCAACATGAAACTATGGATTCACTTCACTGCGACCATTTTTATATTTATTTTTTCTCTAAATACACTCGCAGCCGAAAATTCTGATCAATCACAAAAAGCGGTTCTAGTCACCGGTGCAACTAGCGGCATCGGTTTGCGTATCACTGAACACTTAAGCCAGCAGGGATATTTTGTTTACGCCGGCGCTCGCAAAGATGTGGACATGAAACGCTTAAATGGGATGAAAAATGTTCAGGCTGTTCGTCTCGATGTGACTAAACCAGCGCAAATTAAAGCGGCGGTAAAAACGATTGAACAAGCAGGTCGAGGATTACACGGTCTGGTTAATAATGCAGGAGTCGTCATTCTTTCCCCATTGATTGAAACTGAAGAAAATGATTTAGATTTTTTGATGCAAGTTAATCTATACGGCCCTTATCGCATTACCAAGGCGTTCGCTCCTTTAATTATCGAACAAAAAGGTAGAATAACCACTATCAGCTCTATTTCTGGAATTTTGTCTGGTCGTTTATTTGGGCCTTATAGTATGAGCAAACACGCCATAGAAGCTTTTGCCGATTCATTGGCAATAGAAATGGCTAAATTTGATGTCAAAGTCAGCCTTGTCGAACCTGGTAATTTTGAGTCAAAAATCGGTGATAGTTTTATTAAAAGATTTGAGAAAAGTCAAACTAAAATAGATAAATCATTGTATAAAGAAGACTGGGATAGGATGCTAGCTTATTTTGGTAATCAAACTCAATCGGCCGACCCGATAGCCGTTGCAAAAGCCGTTGAGCATGCCCTGTTTAATGACAAACCAAAAATGCGATATATGATTGTACCTAATCAGCATGAGGGTGATATCACGATACGAAAAGCGATGTCTGAGCTTGTTCAACTCAATCAGCAACACTCGTTTTCAATCAAACGAGAAGCTCTAATAAAAATGCTCGATGAAGAGTTGGCCAAACTGAATTAGCCTTACCTTATCAAATAAAAGCGGTCTCTTAGATCGCCTAGTTTGAAAGGTAATTTTAATAGGTACATTCCAACATTAAAATCGTTTTTCATATCGATGGCAATAGGGCTGTTGACCATTCTTTTGATAATAATCCTGATGATAATCCTCTGCTTTCCAGAAAGTACTTACCGGCAATAATTTAGTGGCAATATTCAAACCTTTTTCTTCCAGAATACTGATCAGTTTTTCACCCACTTGCTTTTCATCATCTTGCTGATAAAAAATAGCAGACAGATATTGACTACCAATATCTGGACCTTGCCCATCAGATTGGGTTGGGTCGTGGATCTCAAAAAATAGCTTGGTTAGGGTTTCGAAACTAACTTGTTGCGGGTGATAGCTGACTTCAACGACTTCCAAATGACCGGTGGTTTTACTACAGACTTGCTCATAGCTAGGGTTTTCGACGTCGCCCCCCATGTAACCCGATTCGACACTGACAACCCCTGATTGCTGATTCATCAAATGCTCAACGCCCCAAAAACACCCGCCCGCAAAATAGGCTGTTTGGATGGTAGAATCTTCCTCTTTTATTTCATCACTGCTGACAAACTTGAGCGAAACAGAATTGACGCAATGACGAAGGTTTTTATCGGTTAACATCTCTCCTTCAAAAACATGACCTAGATGACCATCACAATTGGCACATAAAATTTCAGTACGGCGGCCATCTTCGTCCATTTCACGTCTGACCGCACCTTCGATCTCATTGTCAAAACTTGGCCAACCACAACTCGATTGAAATTTGTGCTGGGAAGAATACAAAGGCGCATCACATTGTTTACAAAGATATAAACCACCTTCAATAAAATCGTTATATTGGCCGCTAAAGGGGGCTTCTGTTCCTTTTTCAATAATGACGCGGCGCTCTTCATTGTCCAACGGGTTGTGTTTATTTGTCATAATAATATCTCTGAATTTTGATTGTATTGCGGTATTAAGCGAATCAGACTAATTAATCAGAACTGCATAACTTGTCCAGGTTGTTTCACTATAGCCGAGTACTCCTGATTGGGATTGTTACATTTCCAGCGAACTCATTATATACCCATTCCTCCTCCAGATGCAGGATGGGTAAATACGCGCAGGGATCAATTAAAACCTACTGCATAGCAACAATATTGACTTTTAAACTCAAATTGGCGGTTTTTTGTTCTACTGGTGCGACCTGTTACAGTAACGACTGATTTATATACCAATTCAATCGCTTTTCTACAACCATCAATAGGTTAATACTGATTATTCCATGAGCCTAAAGGGGGAATGCCCTTTACAATCAATTTTTCCCTCTGATAGGGTATCTAGTAACTGCGACAAGCAGTTATTTCCTGGCAGGATAATTGATAACAATAGCTGCCTCCCTTACTAAAATAAAATAATACAGGGGTACAATCACTATGAATAAAATTGGAAACGTTTCCTTTCTATTAGCAATTATCGTTGCTTTAGTCGCGACAGTCGGTGTAGAAGCCATTAATGCTTATATGTGGATAGTGGCAATTCTAGGCGCAGTATTTGCAATTTTCACTTTGAAGGAAGACAAGGCGATGGAAGCCGTAGTATTAGCAATCGGTTTATCGATGGCCGCCACCGGTCTAAACGGTATTCCAATAGTTGGTGCTTATATCGGTGCTTTCGCAGGCCACATGGCAGCCTTTATGCTAGCTGCCGCTTTGGTAGTCTCTTTACGTTGGTTAATGACCACTGGTAATGTAATGGGTTTACTGCAAAAATCGTAGCAAAAACATTCTTAATCATTACAAACTAAGAGCTGATGCCGGTCACTAACATGACCGGCATTTTTTGTATCGGGTTTGTTCGCTCGATTAAATAGACTTTGAAATTTGAACCTCTCAACTATGTTAAACCTCAGCGTCAGATAAGACAAACCTTCTCGCATAAGTATTTTAGTGGGACTCCGGCTGATATTGCATCCTATGGCAGGTTGCTCAGTCGCTACTCCATTGAGGACTGATATTCACCACTACGAGCCAAACTGTTTAATTTGGCCCGTTTCAACAAAGCTTGCTGCGCCGCTAATTTATTTTCAGCTTTCCCCATCCATGCAGTTAGAACCGGTTGTTGCAACGCTCGGCCGTAGGAAATACTTAGTTGCCACGGAGCATTATTGGCCAGCAAATTAATCGCATTAAGATTTTCCGTTGCTTCTTGTGGCGACTGGCCGCCCGATAAAAAATTAATGCTCGGTACCGCCGAAGGAACGCTGCGTTTTAGTACTCTCAGGGTATTTTCAGCCACTTGCTCGGGCGATGCCTTGGTCGATTCTTTACCGGGCGTGACCATACTGGGTTTTAGAATCATCTGCTCCAGACAAACCTTGTGACGATAGAGAGCGTAAAAAACTTCTTGTAAAACCTCCTCAATAACCGCCGCACATCTTGCCATGTTATGACTTCCATCCATCAGCACTTCTGGTTCAACGATCGGTACAATCCCCTGCTGCTGGCAGACTGCCGCATACCGAGCCAAGGTTTCTGCGTTAGCAGTAAGTCCTAGTCTCCCAGGATTAGTCGCGGTTATCGGGTAAACCTCTCGCCACTTGGCGAATCGAGCGCCCAGCTCTTTATACCCCTGCAATCGTTTATCTAAACCATCCAGTCCGTAAGTAATCGTGTCTCCCGGCGAGCCGGCGAGAGGCCCTTTACCTTTATCGACTTTAATTCCCGGTACGATCGAATTGTTTGCAGCAAGCTGCGGAAGAAGCAGGCCGTTGTCATCATTTTGTCCTAGTGTTTCTTCAAACAAAATGACCCCACTGATGTAATCGCCAAGCGATTGAGTGGACAATAATAAAGATCGATATTCTCGCCTATTCTGCTCACTTGATTCGACGTTTATGGCTTCAAATCGACAGGCGATGGTCGGATTGCTTTCATCGGCAGCCAGAATCCCGCGACGTTCATCGATCAGGTCATTAATAGTGTCTTGTAATAGCTGAGGAGCAGACATAATTGCGATTCCTGTATTAATTATTTTGCGTAGTCTTTAACTAATAATAGAAGATCTTTTCATCGGTGGTTGCATAATCGCTCCACTCTTTCTTTGGCATTGCCTTGCAAGCGGTAAAAGAGAGCAATTATCCCCCCAAATATGCACCCACCAGCGCTAATATTGGTGCGGCGGTTGGCTTTCCATGTTGCCAATCAAGCCCCTCAACCGCACTGCCCGCAATATCAATATGAACGTAGGGGATGGGATTTTTGCTGCTCATTGAATGCTCATCCAGTCCCGATGCCAAAGAAAGAAAGGCCATAGGAAATTGATGCCCCCGAGGCACAGAAACAGAGGGTCCATTATTCGAAGAAAGCACATCATCAGCTTTACTTTTAGCGGCGATCATTTTCCAATCTTCCCTGCGCGAACGGCTGATTTGGCATCCATCGCCCCACAGCTCTCCGGATGCTGCAATCACTTCATCCACTTTTTGTTTTCTAGCGGTGCCATTAGCCACTAAAAGAGTATAAGGGCCCACCGCTATTAGCGCATGCCCGGTCAGGGTGGCGATAGTGAACAATTCTGGATTAATTTCATTGACCGCCTGCTGGCGAAAATGGGACAGCGAGTCAACCATGGCCAAGCGGCCTTCCGCATCTGTATTGCCCACTCGGATCCGTTTTCCAGAATGGGCAGTGATAATTTCGTCGGCAACATAAGCATCGGTTCCAATTGAGTTTCTAACTGCCGCTATTTTTGCCACGACTTTAATACCTTCGGGTTTAAGCAAACTGAGGATTTTCATAAATCCGGCGACCGCCGCACCGCCCCCTTTATCGCGACTCATTCCCGCCATATGACCGCCCACTTTTATGTCGGCACCGCCGGTATCGTAAGTCACTGCCTTACCGACCAACATGAGCGTTTTCTTAATCGGCCCCGCGCCTTGGTATTCAAGCTCAATAATACGTGGGTGGTGACGTGGCACACCATAGGATGCCCGAGCAACAGCCTCAAAAACGGGAAAATCATCTGCAATTTTCTGCCGGTCAGCAATCACATTAATTTGAACGTCGGTATTATCAAAAACTTCGCTACAGTAATCAGCAAACCCTATTGGCGCCATTCTTTCAGGTTCAGTGCCGCATAAATCGCGAGCCAATCTTCGACCTGTTTCAGTCGCCGACAAATATGCCAGGTTTATTTGACCCTGTGGGTCGAATAAACCGATTGACAGGAGCGGCTCTAATTCATTCTCATCGCCGTTCTCTCTCGCTTCCAAAGGCTGCCAAAGCCCCTGACAAGCGCCAAAATATGCTGCTTCCAGAGCAAATTGATAATCAGATCCATACGGCACTTGAGCGACGATGATTGCAGGGTTAATTGACCCTGCTTCTTTGGCCATTTGTATGCCGGACTTAGCGGCATCACTAAAATTGCGCACATCATCATAGTCTTTATCCAAATGGCCTGTCACCGCATGGATCAATCGGCCACCACATATATCACTGCAGTGAATAAAAACGTTTTGTTCACCGACTCGTTTATCGACCAATTTTGCCTGTGTTAATGCAGCGTTAATAGCCTCAAACCCTTCGAGCTCGGCTTTGGCCGATACCAATACTACCGCATCATATTGACTATTGGATGATAAAATAGCGTCTAAGTTTTCAATTCTTTTGGGAGTAGGATAAGCCATTGCTATGCCTTTTGTTTGAGTAAGGTTAAGTTCGATTTTCTAAATTTATCCATCAGGGTAATTGATTTTGGCGTTTGAGTCACCTTAATGCTAAAAATTGTAATGCCAAATATGGTTCGCTGCAAACCTCACTTGGTCAGTGCTTTTTTGAGTTTTGTAAGTTCTTGAAATGCGGTTTGACTAAAACTAAAAACAAAGCTGATGTGATACCCGCCGATCCGAATATCATGCACATCACCATTATCTGATATCGTGCAGCGATTAATGGAGAAATACCGGAAAGAATTTGGCCGGTCATCATACCTGGCAGTGACACCAAACCAACCGCAAATAATGAATTAGTAATGGGGATCAATGAGGCGCGCATCGCGATGCTACGGGCTTCGTTAAATTCAACATTTCGATCAAGTTCGGCTTGTAATCTTTCCCCAGCCAGGCTCACGCTGTTCATCCCGTTGGCAAAAATCATTCCTGCGAGTGGAATTAAGTAGCTCGCCAGATACCAGGGTTCCAAATCCAGAACGCCTTGTGATATTAAAACTAAAATAGAGCCGCCACTCAAAGTGATTGACCAAAATGATTTGGCATACAAAATTCGTCGCGGTAACTTAATCGTTCTTAGTGCAATCCAGCTGGAAGAAAAAAGCATCATCGATAATACGCCGATTACCACTAATGAACTGTCAGTTTCAAAGATAAATCCAAGAACATATCCAATCAGTGACAATTGCAATAACATACGACTCACTGCGTAAATCGAATTTTTGTAGCCTAATTGCCATTTCCAGATGATCCCAATCACTATAAATACTGGGATAAAAGCCAAGGCTAAATTAAGCAGCGGAATTGATTGCAAAGATTCGTTCATGGTTAGCAGTATTATGTTGCGATAATGTTATCTACCGCTCTAGGCAGGGAAAACGAAAACACAGACCCCTCATTAAGAACAGATTCAACCCAAATGCTACCACCTTGCAATTCAACCAAGCGTTTAGCGATGGCTAACCCAAGCCCGGATCCTTGTCGAGTTCGACTTACAGAAGCATCAATTTGCTCAAAATATTCAAATATGAACGCCAGTTTATCTTGTGGAATACCGATACCCTGATCACTAATACTGATTTTTATCTGTTGTTCAGTTTGTTCCGCGGTGATCTTGATCTCTCCACTATTACTATATTTAACCGCATTTCCAACCAAGTTAAATAGTATCTGAACTAGACGTTTTTCATCTACTAAAGCAATAAATTGGCCCGGTGACAGTGTGTTGCTGATGGTAACTGAATCGCCTTTCAAAAGCGGTAAACATGTGGTTATTACCTCTGCAACCATTCGATGAACATCGACGGGCTTTGGACTAATTTTAAAATTACCACTTTTTAATTGGGCGAAGTTAATAATATCATCTACCAAGCTGGTCAAACGTATTCCGGATTCGGCGATTAATGCCAAATTTTCCTTAGCTTCATCCGTTTGAGGACCCATTAACTCATCGCGTAAGCAATCAGCCAAACCAATAATCCCCGCGAGCGGTGTTCTAAATTCATGGGAGGTGTTCATAAGTATTTGATCTTTAATTTCACTGACACGTTGAAGCTGTTCATTGATTAACTTTTCGTTTTGCAATTTTTTGACATGAGTAAAACGATAATAGACAAACGCGAGTAGGAAGATTATAAAAAAGAAGAAGATAATGATAAAATTCTGTTGCGCTTTTTGTTTGTCTATATTGACTCTGATTATTTCATTCTGCTGTTTAAGCATTTGATTTTGTCGGTCCAACTTATCGACTTCAAAACTGGTTCTTAGAGCCGCCAAATTCCGATCGCTGTTCAAATTAAATATTCTTTTTTCAATATTCCGTTGTAGTTTGAAAGACTTAAGCGCTAAAACTAATTCGCCTTGGGCTTGGTAAATTTCACTAATGAGTTCTAATGATTGGCCTTGAAGACTTAATTCCTTACCTTCAGATGATATTTTAAGGGCTTTTTTAGCATAGGAATCCGCTACTTCGAAATTCCCTTCAAACAAAGCCACTTTTGCTAAATTGATATATGGCAGGGTTATCATTGCTAATGCCCTGCTCTCTTCTGCAAGCTTTAGGCTTTCACCAAAATAACTTTTGGCTTTGAGATAATTGCCAGAATCAAAATAAAATTCACCGATAAGTATATTGACATTAATTAAACCAGCTATATCACCACTGTTCTTCAACAAAATCATCGATTGACTGGCATAACTTAAAGCAATTTCGCTCTCTCCTTTATTACTATAAGCATCGGCCATTCCCCCTAAAGCGTAGGCTTTAAACTTTTTGTTATCAATTTTATCCAGGATTTCGATTGATTCCAAAAATACCGAAATAGACTCGTCATTCTTGTCTGTTTTAGAATAGACCTGGGCTATATTGTTAAGCACTCTAGCTATCTCTAAGTCATTTCCGGTCTTGCGACTGAATTCAAGCGCCTTCAAATAGTTGTCTAAGGCGACCTCATAATTATCCAGAAAAAAATAGAAATTAGCTATGTTTTTAAGGGCTACTCCTAGTCCTAACTCATAACCAATTTCTTCAGCCAGTGATTTCCCGTCTTTTGCGTTACTAAATGACTTCGAATAGTTTCCAATAAGAAGGTTGGCACGTGCCAGTTGGTTATATACATCAACTCTTATTTTATTTTGTTGATTGGTGTTTTTGTCTAATTCACTAATTAATAGTCGCCCCAGTAAAATAACTTCGTTCGGATTTTTACCT